>QHNF01000235.1 GCA_003218345.1 Verrucomicrobiota bacterium
AAAGGAAGCAACGCAGCGCCCGCGGCCGTGGCAGTGTAGCCTTGCACTTGGATCAAGTTCAACGGCAAGAAAAAAAGTGTGCCGCCAAGCGCGCTGTAAAGAAACAGTGTGAGCAAATTTGCGCCGGTGAAATCGCGCGAACGAAAGAGCGCCAGCGGCAACATTGGATTTTTCGCGCGTGCTTCGACCAATAAGAACACGATCAGAAAAAAACTACCGCCTATAAGAGCCGTGAGCACGGCCGGGTGACCGAAGTGCAAGCGCGAAGACTCGATCAAGCCGTAGATAATCGATCCAAGACCGATCGTCGTCAGTGTTGCGCCCAGCCAATCAATTTGTTCCTTTTGATTTTCATCACGGCTTTCGGGCACCTGGGATACACATATGAGCAACACGATCGCCGCCAATGGCAGATTAATGAAGAAGACCGCGCGCCACGATACGTGCTCGATTAACCACCCGCCGAGAACCGGACCGATTGCAGCGGTGATTGCAGTAAAACCGGACCATGTCCCAATTGCACGGCCGCGATCTTCATCACGAAAGGATGCGCTGATAATAGCGAGACTTCCCGGCACCAGAAGAGCGCCGCCAGCGCCTTGCATCGCGCGCGCGAAGATCAATTCGCGAACACTAGTCGCGAAACCGCACCACGCTGAGGCGAGGGAGAAAATTGCAACACCGACGATGAAAATGCGACGCCGGCCATAATGATCTCCTAATGATCCTCCCATGAGCAGTAATGCCGAGAGCAGAAGCGAGTAGGACTCGACGACCCATTGAACATCGATGACTGTCGCTTTCAAGCTCTGCTGCAGGGCTGGCAGCGCCACGTTAACAGCCGTCCCGTCAATAAACGCCATGCTCGAACCCAAGATGGTCGCGGCAAGGATCCATGGACCCGAAGCTCTTGGGCACGGCGCAACTGCGTCTCTCGAACGAATAAGGAGTTCGTCGCAGGGCTGTTGAACGAAAGTTGCCATCTCGTGTCAGAATGCCTGTCAGCGTGCAGATCAGGTTAACGCTGCGAGAATCTTCGCACTTTCCCAAGCGTAAAATGAAAATCGTAATCGTAACACTCATCGCAGCGCCGCTGGTTTTCGTCTCGGCTGGGCAACTGATTCCCACTGCGGATGGAACGGCTTGGCGGTACAACATGACGCAGGAAGTCGGAAAAGGACTGACCACTCCCAATGTAAAACGAGACGCCGACGGGAAAATTCGGCTCCCAGTGTTGTACCGAAATGATGGGATCGAGGACGTTGACGGGAAAGACCTTATCAAATTCGAAATGCATCGGGCGGGAGTAATCACAAACACGGACCTTCTCAATATCGATGAACACGGGATAACTTGCTGGGCGCGGATTAATCTGGACGGCGAACTGATTAAGTTTAATCCGCCGCAGCCAATGATCGCAGTGCCGCTTAACCAGGGCGCTACCTGGAATTTCGATGGTCACGCCGGTGATTTGAAAGTCAATCAGCATTACGACGTGATTGGAGAGGAAGATGTCGAAGTGCCGGCGGGAGAATTTCACGCGTTCCATATTCATGGAGAACAAACTTCACCGAGCAGGATGACGATCGACCGTTGGTTTTCGGCTGGGACCGGAATTATTAAAGACGTTACGACGATGCGCGCCACGGACGGCGATTTGCTGGAGCGCATTTCCCTTGAACTGACAGAGCGGCCTAAAATCGAGAAGAGACCGGAGGTGAAACCCGATAGTGCGCCGAAGAGGCTTTCCGTTAGCTTTGCAAGAGGACAATTCAGCGAGGCGAGCACAGTGTTTTCACCGAACACGCCTCAGATTTATGCGCGCTGGCAGGGGCAGCGCCTCCGGAAAGGCGCGAAGGTGAAAGCAGTGTGGATCGCGGAGAATGTTGGCGAAGATTTTCCGCCAGACTACAAGGTCGATGAAGCTTCCGCGACCGCTGAAAGCCCGACCGCTCACGGAATGTTTATCCTGTCGCGGCCCGATGATGGCTGGGTGCCCGGAGATTATCGCGCTGAGTTCTACGTCGATGAC
>QHNF01000253.1:0-4411 GCA_003218345.1 Verrucomicrobiota bacterium
ATTCGATCCGACTAGCAAGAGCCTGATCATCGTCAAAGGCCACATTGCAATCCAAGTAAAGAGTCATGTCAAAATCACGCCTGTATGTCACGGACTGGCCACTGCTGAGGACGATGAAGTCAATCGCCTCTACCAGGGTTGCGACGCTGGCCGCTCAATCTACAATCTCGTGCGCACGTTCGACTGAACGCGCTCTCGAGCATGCCGCCACCAACCGACCCACGGTCCTATGAGTCTCCAGAGGGTCAGCGCCCGGCGGTTACCCCACCTCTTGAAGTAGAGCGCAAGTCGCATGATCCGTACGCGGCGTTCCGATTTGGGGACTTCAGTTTGTTCACGGCTGGTAATTTGCTCTCGATCACCGGCCGTCTGATGCTCGCAGTGGCGGTGGAATGGGAGCTCTATGCGCGCACCCATTCTGCAACCGCCCTTGGGCTCGTTGGCCTGGTTATCGCTGTGCCAGTGGTTACCGTGTCGTTGCCGGCCGGTCATTTGGCGGATCGATTCAGTCGAAAGCGCATTATTCTGATATCGCAAATCTTCAGCGCGCTCGCGTCCGTAGCACTCGCGCTCGTTTCTTGGAAACATCTCTCTATTCCTCCGATCGCACCATTGCGCGGCGGTAATCGCGCGCTGACGGCAATCGCCGCTGTCTTTGAGCGTCATCATCCAATGTTCCATTTTGATGATGCTTCGATCCCGCTGATTTATCTGCTCCTTTTCATCGGAGCAGTTGCGCGCACATTTAGTTGGGCGGCGCGCAGCTCATTTTTCCCAACGCTGGTCTCCCGCGACGCCTTCTCGAACGCGGTCACCTGGAACAACAGCGTCTTTCAAGTTGGTTCGGTCGCCGGTCCGGCGGTGAGCGGATTGCTGGTCGCGTATGTGGGTTTCCCGTTCGTCTATCTGCTCGACGCGCTTTGCGCGTTTGCCTGTTTCCTTCTGATCTTCCCGATCCGCCGCAGCTCGCAGAGGCGAGACCAGAGCGGGGCAAGCACGTGGAAAAGTCTCATGGCTGGGCTCCGATTTGTATTCAGTAAAAAAGTGATTCTGGCAACGATCACACTGGACCTGTTCGCAGTACTACTGGGAGGTGCGACGGCATTGATGCCGATCTTCGCCGATCAAATCCTGCACTGTGGACCTGTCGGGCTTGGCTGGATGCGGGCCGCGCCTGCGATTGGCGCTTTCATGATGGCGCTAGTGGTAGCGCATCTGCCGCCGATGAAGCACGCTGGCAAGGCTTTGCTCTGGTGCGTCACCGCCTTTGGCGCCGCGACCATCATCTTTGGTTTGTCCAAAGCATTCTGGTTGTCCCTCGGCGTATTATTTTTGGTAGGGGCATTCGACAGCGTCAGCGTAATTATCCGCGGGTCCATTGTGCAATTGATGACACCAGACGAAATGCGCGGACGCGTTTCAGCCGTGAACAATATTTTTATCGGCACATCGAATGAATTCGGTGCGCTTGAGTCGGGTTTGACTGCGGCGCTGTTTGGTCCGGTGATTTCCGTGGTTGCGGGAGGCACTGGAACAATCCTGGTGGTGCTCGGCGTTGCGTGGCGCTGGCCACAAACGCGTAAGATCGGCGCGCTGGACAAAACTTTGCGGTGAACGATTCCTTGCTAGGGACGGCGCACCGCGATGTCCCTACCACATTTGCAATAGAGGTTCTAAGGAGAACGTCAGAAAGCGCCGTGCAATGAGATCATTCCATATGGTGCGCCGCCGTCGTGGTGGTAGCGAATGTTCGCACGGTAGAAATCAAAATCTCTGTATGGTTGGTAGCCGACCTCACCTGTGGCCGTTACAACGTTAGAAATTTTCCAATCCAACCCTGCCCCGGTTCGCACTTCGCTATAGCTTAGGATCGCATGATTGAGCCGCGGAATTCCATGTGCGTCGCCGAAATTGTCGTCCACGCGGAAATTGGTTTGCTTCACATTTGCCCCCGCGTAGAGCGTTACGTTTGGATTCATTTCGAACTCCAGACGCGGGGTCGGCAGTACAGCGTCGAGTACCCACTGGCGCCCCATCCTCCAGCGAATGCCAGCCGCGGGAATAACCGGATACTTCCGTTCGACATCGACACCGACGCCCAGGACAATTTGCAAATCGGGGCTGTAGATGTAGGTGCCGCCAATGACAAACGGCAGGTTGAAATCGTCCGATAGATCGTCGAACCCCGTGTTATAGACGCCCGGCTGAGCTTCGACTCTGATCAGGATTGAATCCGACAATTGTGTATCCAATCCAATAACCAGATTGACTGATTGCAGGTTGTCTGGCAGCGGCGCGTTGCCTGGAAAACCGAATGAGAATCGCTCCCATGCGGCGCCAAGCCGCAAGACGCCAAGTTTGATCCGGGGAGTAAAGACAAGCTGCAGGATCGAGTCGTTTTCATCAAAGTCGCGAACGCTTTTGTGAGGTCCGCGTCGAACATCGCCATCGCCAACGTACGTTTCCTCCGCGACGTATTCGCCAGGAAGAGGGAGGATCGATTTGAACCAGCTGTCGCTCTCCTCAGCAAATGTTGCTGTTGCACCCAGGAATAACGACGCGGCCCACACAACCTGAAGAAGAGATCGACACAAGAGATGTTTCACTGGTCAACGACCTCCGCTTGTATCGCGCCGAAATAGCGTGACGGCTTTGGAGATGTTTTTCATCATGACTGACTCCGATCCGAGCCGCTCCACGCCATGCAGAGAGCCCAACGAGGCGGCCGAGATCATGTCGCCGCGCCAAACCAGCGTGGAAGCTTTCCCGTCCACCGTAACGGGCCACATCTGGTACAATGTGAGGGCGACATAATAACCGCCGCTCGCATAATAGAGCGCATCAGCGGCTTGATAACTCCCGTTGGTTCCGGAGCGGCTGTAGGACGCGCCGAGCGTTACAACGCCTTGATCATCCACGTCGAGAAGTTCCCAATAAAGTTCCGGCGCGAGCGACCCGGCGCCGCGACCGATGCCGGTAGCTCCGAGGAATCCGGAAAATTGACGACGGATTTTTTCCTGTTCGCGCAACAATCCGTTTAATTCCTCGCTGGCACGGATCGCCTTACCAGTATGGTCGTAGGGCGCCTGCCCGGAGGTTCCACTGGATGCAAAACTTTTCGCGCGCGTGGTCAAAACATCCGTCCAGAATGCTGCGACCGGTGCAGGCATCGCGCCTCCACCGCCGCCGCCGGCTGAGATTTTTTTTGCCTCGTCGCGGCTGATTTGAAGATCGGAACTGAGTTTCTGAGTAGCTGCTACAAACGCGCGCACCGGGCCGTTATCAGGAGCATTCTTCAATTTTTCAAAGTTCGCAGCCGTTGGGTTTGCTGGCAGATCGGAATGCAGAAAAATCTTTAGTTCACGATGTTTTGTTGGATCCCATCGGCGCAATGCTTCGATTTGCCGCGCAGGCGCATCAGCCACAACGTAGCAGCTTTGCACGGCGAGAAATCGGGGGTTGCTCATGCAAGCTGCGCGAGATCGACCTTGTCAAAAATTGAAAATGAGGCGAGCTCGGAAATCGCATCACCCCGCGCGGTTGTTGGTCCCAAGGGCAGGAGCGAGAGGAAAAGTATGAGGCCGCACGCCTTCGCGAGGAAATGCTGCTCAAGATTCGGCATCTTATATTTCATAAGCAATACGTGTGACGCTTAATGCCAGATGGTTGCAAATTTTTTGGTTCATCGCAATAAGGTTTCAACATGAACAAACCGGTGATCGTGCTCGACCACTTGAGCAAGAGCTTCGGTAACGTCCACGCCGTCCAGGATCTTTCCCTTCAAATCGAGGCGGGAACGATTTTTGGTTTTCTCGGTCCTAACGGCGCCGGCAAAACAACCACCATGCGAATGTTGTGCGGGCTGACCCATCCTACGGCCGGCCATGCCACGGTCGAGGGCGCGGATGTTTGGAAAGATCGACATCTTGTGCGGACCAAGTTCGGGTATGTCCCGCAACGCTTCAGTCTTTATCGGGATCTGACTGTTTTGGAAAATTTCCGCTTTTTCGGCGGTGCGTATGGTGTCACCAGCGCTGAATTGGAGCAACGAATCGAGCGCCTGCTTCGCGTGATTGATTTGCAGGAAAAAGGTAACACGGCCGCGCAAAGTTTATCTGGAGGGATGCGACAGTTGCTGGCCATCGGGTGCGCGCTGGTGCACAATCCCTCGCTGCTGTTTTTTGACGAGCCGACTGTGGGCCTCGACCCCGTCCACCGCCAGCAAATCTGGGACCTGCTTTACGATCTAAGTCACGAAGGAAAAACAATTTTTGTTACCACACATTACATGGACGAAGTGGAGCGCTGCACGGAGGTCGGCTTTATCGAGGGGGGGCAGCTGCTTGCAAAAGCTTCACCACGCGCTTTGAAATCGACCTTTCGCACTCGATTGCTTGAGATCGATGTCGCA
>QHNF01000253.1:4447-4913 GCA_003218345.1 Verrucomicrobiota bacterium
TGCGAGATCTTCCCGAGCTGCTTGGCGTCTCGTTGCGCAGCGGCAGCTTGCGTCTTTACGCAGCGGAACCGGAGAAACTGATGGCGAGATGGCGCGAGAATTGGCCGTTCCCCGATCTTCGCTTGTTAGGCGAACGTTGGGTAGACCCCGATATGGAGGATGTTTTTACCGCATATTCACAAGGCTACGACGGCGTCTTGAAAAAATTGGTTCCATGAAATGGCTATCATTCGAGGCGATTGCCAGCGTCGCTTACAAAGAGTTCCTGCATATCTATCGCGACCGGCGGGTGCTGCTGTTGGTGCTGACTCTACCGCCACTGTTCACACTTCTTTTCGGCCATGCCTTTGAAACCGGCGAATTAACCGGCGTAAACAGTTTGTTGATTGACCGGGACAACACATCGCGCGCGCAAGAATTCGTCGACATCATTTCGAAGAACAAAACTTTCCACTGGCGGCGCGGA
>QHNF01000254.1 GCA_003218345.1 Verrucomicrobiota bacterium
CGCGATATTTCATTTTCATTTCCCGGCGCGAATGCGTGAGCAATTGATACGAAGCTGCTCCTTTGGGACAAAGATTTCCCTGGCTGATCGGACTCTCCGGATCGCCCTCAATTGAAATCAGTTTGCCGTCCTTGTGATAAACGAGCTGCCCGCAACCGACGCCGCAGTACGGGCAAATCGACCGCGCGATGCTTGCGCCATCGGTGCGTGCATGCATCGCGCGCGTTTTGTCCGACATCGACTCAAGGCCGGTACCGTCTTTGCGTTCGCGAATTTGCCTAACGAGCGGCCATTTCGAGAGCAAACCAGTCAACGACGGCATTGGATCTCTTCCTCGTTCAAGCAGCCAATTTTACTGTTATCGTTTTCTCTCGCACCATAAAGCACAAAAAAATTTGGGGTACGATCATCGTTGAAAGATTTACTTGCGTGCCGTCTGCGATCGATCCTGCGGTCGAATTTGGCGTTTGCGCGATTGCAAAAAAGCTACCAACGCGTCGATTTCCTGAGGTTTGAGCGAGCTGCCGAACGCTGGCATGTTGGTGCCGCCATTGACGATGCGAATGACCAGATTGTCGCGCGTTAGCGTGTCCGCGATGTACGTTAGGTCGGGTCCGCGCCGGCCCCCGAAACCCTGAATCAGATGACAATTCAGACACCCCTTCTCATGAAACAATCGAGCACCGGTAAAGACCGGGCCGCTTGTAGCTCCTACCACTTTCTCGCTGAGCGGCTGAGCGTCGAAGTTGGGCGACCAGGGCGAGTGCTGGCCTTCCCACCAAAGGGCGCCAATCATGATCACGGAAAGACACACAACCGCAATTGCCCAGGGGCGTCGGGAGGCAGCGCGCTCGCCTTTGTGATTCCAAATGGGAACAAACAGCAGCAGTAGCCCGATCAGGATTGGGAATCCGATCATTATATAGCCTTCTATTCTCTCCGGGATGAGCGAAAGCAGCCCGAAGTACCAAAGAAGATACCAATCCGGTCGCGGATCGGCGGCCAGTATGCTTGGGTCCGGCGGCCTGTCCAACGCCGGAGGTCCAACGAAGAGTGCGGCGACCGCGATCGCGATGATCAAAAGTGTGGCGACAATCACATCGCGCCAGGCCAGGTCCGGCCAAAATGGCTTGCCACTCTTCTTGAGCAGCTCTTCGTATTCGGCGCGATAGGTTGCAGGATCGACTGGTTTACCTGCAACCGGCGGCTCCGAGATGCCGTGACGAAGAACGAGCCACAGATGTAATCCGATAAAGGCAAACATGATTCCAGGCAGAACGAACACATGGATGGCGAAGAACCGACTAAGCGTCGCGCCGCCGATCGTGTTGCCGCCAAGAATGAAGCGTGCCACCCAGTCCCCGATAATCGGAATACGTCCTGCCTGCTCAGCGGCGACCACGACAGACCACGCCGCGGTTGAATCCCAGCGAAGTAGCTGCCCGGTAAATCCCATTCCGAGCGTAAAGGTCAGTAACAGGATGCCGGTGGTCCATGTCATCTCGCGCGGAAATTTGTAGGCGCCAAACAGGAACGTTTGCGCCATGTGCGCTCCGATCATCAATACCATTGCGGACGCGCCGTAGTAATGAAGCCCACGCAAGAAGCGACCGAATGGCGCGTTGTTAGTTATGAATAATAGCGTCTCGTAAGCTTGTGACGACGAAGAAATGTATGAAAACGCCAGCGCGACGCCGCTTGCGACCTGCACGATAAACGCGACGAGCGTGGCGCTGCCAAAAACGTACCACCATTTCGAATCCTGCGGCGCGATATGCTTCATCGGCGAAAGCAGGACGCTGATCCCGAGCCGATCGTCGAGCCAATTCCAGACTGTTTTGAATAACTTGATCACAGCGTGGTGGAAATCGGAACGATCGCCTGTTTCATTTGCACCTCACCATTTGCAATCCGCACGTCATAGCGGAAAAGCGGCAGCGGCGGCGGACCGGCGGCGACGTTGCCGTCACTGTAATAGACGCCACCGTGACATGGACACATGAAAAGATCGGCGCCCTCGAGCCAGCGCACCGGACAGCCGAGATGCGTGCAGTTAGCAGAGAAGGCGATGAAGCTGTCTTGACTCACGCGCCGCAGCCAGACGCCGCTCTTCGCTGTGACTCCGGCCCAGGGCAGCGATGACGGATCGGTCACCGTCACGGCCACAGTCTTGCCGATTTGAAAATCATCCGGTTTGCCGAGCGTCACCCATTTCTCGGGCATCTTCCGAAAGAACGGCGCGACGATGAATCCGACTAACGGCACGCCAACAATCGCGCTACAGAGTCCGACGAGGGCGATGGAGAGTTTTTCAAAAAATCGCCGACGGCTGATCTCCTGCGGAGTTTCAGTTAGCGGCCCAGATGATGACTCAGCGAGATTTGTATCCATGGCGAATTTCCGTAATCCAGCCGGCAAGCGCCGCCGCAAAGAGGGCAACACCCACGGCTAAAACAACCCAGTTAGTGA
>QHNF01000255.1 GCA_003218345.1 Verrucomicrobiota bacterium
ATGTTGTCACCGCTGCCCGATCAATACTCCCTTGATCAACGCCTGACAAAAGCAAGCTCGAAAGATCCACAATTTTTAGGCTTTTGGCGGCGCGTGTTACAGGTGCACTTGTGTTTCGTTTACTTTTTCGGAGGTCTGGCAAAATGTCTGGGCAGTGGCTGGTGGGATGGATCGAATCTTTGGCGATCGCTGACGCGACCGCCTTTTAACATCATCTCACCGGATACCCTTGTTCGGTTCAAACACGTTCTGCCCGTCCTCGGGATTTCAATCTGTCTGCTCGAACTCGGTTATGTGGTTTTCATTTGGATGAAAAAAACACGGTTCTTTTGGCTCGTTTGCATCTTGGCGATGCACGCTGCCATTGGACTGACAATGGAAATGTATCTTTTCGCCCTCGTCATGATCGTATTGAATCTTGCCGCATTCGGTGTGGGGATGAGCAAAGAGCGAAGCGCAGAGAGCGAAGCGCGCCTTGCGTTGGATTCTTAGCCCCTTTGTTCTTAAACATGACGG
This sequence comes from Verrucomicrobiota bacterium, assembly GCA_003218345.1. Lineage (GTDB taxonomy): Bacteria > Verrucomicrobiota > Verrucomicrobiia > Chthoniobacterales > UBA10450 > Udaeobacter. The sequence goes on from QHNF01000255.1 coordinate 517, forward strand.
CTCTAAGCAGTCATGGTTCGCCCGAGGAGGCGGCTTTGCTCTCTGCGCTTTGCCCTTCGCCCACTCATTCGTGTCTATTAGTGTGCGTTAGTGCTTAGTCACCCGACCCGGAAGCGCACGTCGCGAATCGTTTTTCCGCCGAAGCGACACTTTAGCTTTCGCAAGATTTCGGACTTGGAAATTTGTTCGAGCTCGTAGTGCAAGGCCGGCTGGAGCACGCGGACGTAGAGAACGCCTTCGCGCAACGCCACCGGTGCCGAGTGTGCAGCGATAAAATCGCCGACGATTTTCGACCATGCATCAATCACTTCAGTCTCGCGCAGGCGTTCACGCAACCCAAGGCGTTGCATCAATTTCGGGACCAACTCCGCTGGTGACTGCCAGCGATCAGGCCGCCCTTTTCTCTCAGGGAGACCGCGCCATTCAGCGATCACGGCGGCACGGAGAGAAGCATTCACGGCGGACAATGAATGGTTGAAAAGTTAAACCGTTGAAGCGACAAGATCGACAATCAGCACCTCGCCTCAAGCCTTCATTGCTTCATCGCTTTAACGTGAAGTGAAGCGTTAATACTTCCGCCGCATATGGCTTGGCAGAATGTTCAGCTCGCTGCGGTACTTGGCCACTGTGCGCCGCGCGATGGGAATCCCGCGTTCGGTCAGAATCTCGACGATCTCCTGGTCGCTCAGCGGGGCGCTGCCATTCTCGTGTTTGAGCAGATCGAGGATGGCTCCCTTCACGCTGGTGTTGCTCAGCGATTCACCGGTGGCAGTTTGATAGCCCGACGTGAAAAAGTATTTCATCTCGAAAACACCCTGTGGCGTGGCCATGTATTTGCCAGAAACAGCGCGGCTGACCGTGGTCTCATGAACCCCAACCGCGTCGGCGATTTCTCCCATGGTCATTGGCTTCAGATGCGACGGCCCGTGATCGAGAAAGTCGCGCTGACGTGAAACGATCTCCTGCGCAATGTTTGAGATCGTTTGCTGCCGTTGATGGATCGAGCGGATCAGGAATTTCCCGCTCCTGATTTTGTCACGAATGTAATCTTTGACTTCGCTGTTTCCGTCCCTGCTGGACGCAATGATATCCTTGTAGGTGTTACTGATCCGCAGATGCGGAATTTGCTCGCTGTTCAAGATGATCTGATACTCGCCATCCACTTTTTCGACCGTCACATCCGGCAGCACATAGTTTTGCGGAGCCGCAGCGAAGATCTGACCGGGGCGCGGATTCAGCCGTGAAATGTTATCGGCGGCCTTTTGCACTTCCTCCACGCTGATCCCCATCCGTCGCGCGATTTCAGGAAAGCGACGCTTGCCCAAATCCTCCATGTATTCGGAGACGATTTTGTACTCAAGGCTGCTTTCCTTTTCTTCTCGCTTTAGTTGAATGAGCAAACACTCGCGCAAATCACGCGCCCCAACTCCCGGTGGATAAAAACTCTGGATGAGCGCAAGCATCTTCTCGAATTCTTCCTTTGGAACTCCCGAGTTCAGCGTCATTTCCTCCGGCGAGCTTTGGAGAAATCCGTTATCATCGATGTTGCCAATGATCAGCTCCGCTGCCGTGCGCTCGTTGGTCTTGAGCGCCGGCTGATTCAGTTGCCCCATCAAATTTTGCTGAAGCGTTTCCTGCACGGCAATGGAATCGAAAAAGTACTGGCGCTTATCCTGGGCTTCCTGCGAACCCCGAAATCCATCGGAGCTGTAGCTGGCCGACTGCGCCATGTAATCGCGCCATTCCTCATCCAGGCTGGCTAGCTTCTCAAATTCGTCTTTAAAATTGTCGTCCGCAGAAGGTTCAGCCTCGTTGCCCTCCTCGGGACCTGGCTCGGCTGACGCTTCCTCGAGTACGGGATTTGTTTCCATTTCCTGTTGAACCAGGTTGCGCAGCTCGAGCAACGGCGTCTGCAGGATGACCAGACTCTGCTGGAGCTGCGGCGAGAGAACTTGCTGTAGGGCAAGGTTCTGCGACTGCTGCATTCCTTGTCCGGCCATACGCCAAGTTTACCGGCGCGACCGACGGCAAGCAAGCAATCTGGGCGAGGGTGATTTCATCTTTAGAGGACGGCCGCGCCAGCGGTAGTGGCGCTACATTTTCCGTTCACCATCATCCAATCAATTTCTCCATCGAACGCGACGATTTCTTCGAATGCATCGCGTCCTTTACCGCAGGGAACAGCGATAAGGTCGGCTCGAAATCCGGGGCGAATCCGGCCCAGCGTGTTCTTTTGGCGTAGCGCCAGAGCCGAGTTCACCGTCACCATCTCAAGAATTTTCTGCGGTGAGATCGTCGGCTCATTGCGCTGGAACGCGCGCATCTCCGCGAACAAATTCAGGCTTTCGTTGCTCGCGAGGCTATCAGTGCCCAGGCAAATGTTGAATCCAAGCGCGCGCAAACGTCCGAACGGAAACCGGCTGTGTCCGAAATAATCGTGGCTTCGCGGCGAGTGCACGACATGAAATCTCGGCTTCGATTTTTCCAGCCACTCGAAATCGCTTTCAGCTAGTTCGTTTAGATGCGCGATGATCCATTCCGGGTCATTCTGAATAGCCTTCCTGTCATTCCGAGCCCCGGAAGCTTTCGGGGTCGAGGAATCTCTCACTGTTTCTAAGAAGTGACTGAGCGGTGTTTGGCCACTGCAATCATCCATCGGCCGTCCGATGCTTTTCATAAATTCATACAGCCGCCCCGACCCATCGCAAAACATCTCCATCTCCTCGCGCGATTCCGCCAGATGTGTCGTCAGCAAAACACCCTGGCGTCGCGCGATTTCCTCACAATGCCGTTATAAATTTGCCGAAGCCGTGAACAGCGCGTGTGGCGCGAGACCCCAATCCTCTGCTGACTTCAACGATTTAATTGCCAGATCCACAAATTCATTTGCCCGATCCGGCGAGCGGACGTCGATTAATTCCGCGAACCACCAAGTCCGAATTGGCGCGCGGATCTGCGAGATTAATTCCGGAAACGCAGTGAGGTTTGCGATGGTCGTCGTTCCGAATCTTTTCGCTTCCGCAAAACCATCGCTAATCGAAGAGAGATAATCTTTCTGCGAAAGCTTCGCCTTCTCCGCGTTGATTGCGCGAATCCAATCGGTAAAAGATTCCGGCGGCGGGATTTTGCCGCGCAAACAGGTGTAATCGAGGTGACAATGCGCGTTGATCAGCCCCGGCAAAAGCGGCTGCTCACCTAAATCGACAATCTCCTGACCCGAATGCCGCTCGGAGACTTCATGGAATTTTCCAACATCGATAATTCGATCTTCGGAAATTGCCACTGCGCCATTCTCAATCGGCGCTCCGTCCATCGGGACGACAGTGCGTGCACGAATAATCATTCGCCTTTTACGACTTTCCGGCATTCCGCGACGAGCAGATTGCACGGTTCCTGGCAAAGCAGCGGAATTGTCGCCGTTGCCAGGTTCGACTTGTCCGCCGGAGCCTCGGCGAAGGCGGATGACCCCGGCTGGCTGCTCGCTTCGCCTTGATCGTAGGCAGGATCAAACTTTTCCTTTGGCAACTTTGTCGATGCAACCGTGCCGTACGGATCCCGCTTCCACAAGATTGTCCGCAAACAGCCGCCGCTGGATCGACAAAAATCTGCGACCAGATCGTCGATCTGCGTGTCCGAAATTTTTGCCGCGACTCGATACATCCCCGATTGCCGATTTAACGTTTCCCGTAGTGATGTCGTGCGGAGCTGACCACTCTTCCAAGCGACGAAAGCAGCGAGCCTGCCGGGATAAAAATAATCTAGGGCACATTTCAATTCCTCCCATGTCCCAAGCTCCATTCGCCAGCTGTGCTGCAGGTTCGGTGCCGTCTTGAGGGGACGATAATTTCCCGCATCGTCATATTTGGCTATGTCGACAGCGTCCTCTGTGTTCCAGAATGTCTGCAAATCCTCGCGAGCGTGATCGTCGCGATGACACAGAACAAAACCGTCATTGTTTGTTTTCCGCACCAGAATTTGCCCGATGTGAAAGCAGTCAACGAGCGCAGATTCGAGAGCTCGCTCGATGGAATTTGCCATTACGCCGAGCAATTGGTATGGCGCGACGCCGGGCGCGCCGTGCTAATGCAAACAGTGCGCAATCAAACCGCCTGCGCGCTTCAGAAATTGTCGATCTTCCTCACCAAACGCATTCAACTGATCACTCTCCACGTCCATCATTCCGAGAATGTGCCGATGCTCATTCCTCATCGGGACGACGATCTCTGAGCGCGTCGTATGAAACGTGGGCAGATATCGCGGATCGTGGTGCACGTCACCCACGATGATTGGCTTTCCCGACTCCAGCGCCGCGCCGCATAGCCCCTGTGTGATAGGAAAACGCGCATAGGTCGGCGGCTCGTTGCCCGTGCCGGCGAGAATTACAAATTCATCCTTAACGAT
>QHNF01000238.1 GCA_003218345.1 Verrucomicrobiota bacterium
CCGAACATCCAAACAAAACGGACCAGCACGATCACCGCAACAAACACGATCGCTAGTTGGGCTACGCGAGTTACCGTGCCCGGAGCGAGCGCCTGAACCACCTGCGGCAGTTGAAGCCCAATGAGCATGAAAAGCACTCCGTTCAGAATGAACGTGACCATTTCCCAAACGGGCAGCGCTTGAAGTCGCATGCGCCCGCTCAAGATACGCGGGGCGCGCCACCCGTAATAAATGCCGGCAATCACGACTGCGAGGATTCCGGATACATGCAGCCTTTCACCGCTGAAGTAGGCAACGTACGGAGTAAGAAGAGAAAACATTGTTTGAACTGGCGGATCGTCCAAACGCTTTTGCAATTGCGTTGCCAGCCAGCCCACGGCAAGACCAACACAGATGCCGCCCGCGGCGACAAAAAGAAACTGTAAGCTTGCTTGCCCCAGCGAAAAAGCGCCCGTCATCACGGCGGCCACTGCGAAACGGAACGAGATAAAAGAAGTGGCGTCGTTTATCAGACTCTCGCCTTCGAGGATGACAATAATCTTGCGAGGCACCCGCAAGTTTTGAGTCACCGCCAGCGCGGCTACAGCGTCGGGCGGCGAGATGATGGCACCGAACACAAAACCCACCGCTAAAGGTAATCCGACCAGGCCGTGGAAAAGATAAGCAGTCGCCGTCATCGTCACGAGGACTAACACGATTGCGAGTGGGAGAATTGAGCGAAGGTTCGCTCGGAAATCTCGCCACGATGTGTAAACGGCCGCGGGATAGAGCAGTGGCGGAAGAAACAGATTAAAGACCAGTTGCGGCTCGAGGTGAATCGCAGGAAGGCCGGGCACCAGCGCGAGGACCACACCGCCGATGGTCAGCAGAATTGGATATGGGATTCGGATTTTCCGGGCAACGATCGCCAATAGAGCGACCGCAACGAGACAAATCAGAATTAATTCGGTTTTCTCTACCATGCTTCCGATTGCGTCCGAGCTTCGCCGGAATTAGATCAGGCGTCGAGGCACGAGTAAAGCGATCCAGGGGATCAGGAAAATGGGGTCGGATCTTGGGCCGGACCTAGTTTTGATATTTGGCCCCGAACTTTCGAAGTTCGACAACTTGAGCTCGATCTCTCGAGGCCTCCGCCTTCCCCGATTCGAGAATTGCGGCTAAGATACCCGTGGCTACGGCGAATCGTGATGCGACACCCAAATCGCACCACGATCAGGGCGCGATCGTTCACTTGCCATCAGGTAACGTGCCAACGCAAACTCAGTCCATCGATCGGTAACGTGGCTTGAAATCCGACCGCCACAATTTTCCCGCGCTGAAAAGCGGCTCCATTGGCTCCGCCATTCAGATCGCCAAACGAGGTACGCACTTTGCCGGCGACACCGAACGTAGTATCCAGTGAGCCGCTCGGATTCAAACGCGCCAGCAAGAAGTCGGAATCGGATGATTCCGTGTTCGCATAACCGACGGCAATAATTTTGCCGTCGCGTTGCAGGAGGACTTTGTTGGCACTTTGACAGCAGCTGCCGAAATCAATTTGCGTCATCCCGTCGGTACTGAAGCTGGTGTCGAGGATGCCGTTGGAGTTATATCGCGCGACAGCGAAATTCTGAACCAAGCCGTTTTGGGAGATCGCGAATCCCGCAGCGACGATCTTCCCGTCGGGTTGAAGAACGGCCGAGCGCGCCTGATCGAAGTTGTGATCACCGAAGTCGGTTCGCGCTTTTCCGGCAACAGCGAAAGTCGTGTCAATCGTCCCATTAGTCAGATAACGTGCCGCGGCGAAGTCATAGAAATTCGCCGGATTTTTTGCAGAACCAACGGCGACGAGCTTGCCGTCCGGCTGCACGAGAATGGAAAAGACATCGTCGTTGAACCCGTCAAAATCGGTTGTGACCTGGCCGTCTGCGCTGAAGGTGGTGTCGGGTGTTCCATCCGGCTTGTAACACGCAAGCGCAAAGTCGGTATTAGAACTATCGTCATTGGTGAAATTAACGAAGTCTGTTCCCGCAGCGATAATCTTGCCGTCAGCCTGCAAGGCCACGGCGAAGGCGTAGCTACCCTGTCCTGGAAAACTCGTCGTCAGAATGCCGCCGTTGCCAAAGGAGCTATCGAGTAATCCATCCGGGTTGTAGCGAATTACTTTGAAATCGCCAAGAAAGGTAAAGAGCGGAAAGGCGCCGCCCGCGACCACGATTTTGCCGTCAGGCTGGATGACCAGCGATGAAGCCACCGCAGCCAGGCCGGGGAAATCTGTTTGCACCTTGCCCCCGACGCCGAAGGTCTTGTCGAGCGTGCCATTTGCGTTGTAGCGGGCGACGGCGAAGTCCTCGCCCGTATAATCATTGTTTTGATAAGTTGTCCCCACGACGACCAATTTGCCATCAGCTTGGACCGCCACTGCGTTGGCGATGTCGGTGCTATGATCAAAATCGGTCATCACTCGGCCGACGCTCGATGGTGTCGGAAGGGAGGCGGACCCGAATGTCGGATCAAGGTCTCCATCGGCTGCTTGCGCCATCTGCCCACGCGCAAAGAAGGTCAGTATTACCACCATGGCAACGATCGCGCGGCAGTGAATGGCGAATGGGCAAAACTTTGACTCGGCGATTTGCACATATCTCCTTCGCTTCCCTCAAACCTCATAATCCGAAACGTTATCTCTTCCAAGCACTGCCTGGTAACAGACCTGTTATAATCCGAAACGGTGGAAATGAGGTCCTATCTAAGGCATGCTGCCCAAAGAATGGAAGAACAATGGAAGACAACCTTCCAGGTTATCATGGCAACTGCCGTCTTGCCTGTTTACGTAACGACAGTCCAGAAGGTCCGTCTGCCATTGCAGCCAGATGCCTGTGTTCTAGGCGACTGAGCGCTTGCTTTACGATTCAATGTTGCCAACAAGAATCGCACGTGATTCGCTACCCGGAGTTATGGCCAGACAATTCAAACCGGTGCGTTTTTTTGTGATGATGGCTTTTGTGATGATGGCAGTAGCGGCCTTCGTCGTGTGTGGAGTGACTGCGTTCTACACTCAGCGCGCGGCTCACGGCAGAACTGCGGAGGAGCGGTCGGCTTATGCAATCGGGGAGAAAGCAGGACAGCAAGCGCCGGCGGGCGCAAAGTTGGCGACGGCCGCTGAGTTGAACATGATGGCCCAGAAATATTTCAAGCAGCAGGGGTCCGGCGAACAGCAGAGTTGGGACCTCGCCTTCGAAAACGGTTACACACGGATTCAAGAAGACACATCACCGGCAGTGAATCGCAGCTGACTTGAAGAAATAGGCGCGGTTTAATTGACTGCGAAACGGAGCAATTGAGGTATTTCTTTATCAGCTAGCCGTGATGTCGATCGTCACAACTTATCTGGAGATGCATTCGCCGGATCAGCTTCGCCCAAAGCGATGCGCAGATGGACGGTTTCAAATCCGGGAAAAGAAAGAACGGGACTGGCGGTTCAATCGGGATCTCTATCTTAGCGTCGGTGAAATGTGGTCATGGAACGACCAACGCATGTGGACCGACGAGCAATGGAAGGAATACGGACTAGCACCGGAGTTACGGACCTTTGGCGCGTATTACGACAATTCGCTCGCAGGTTATTACGAATTGCGTCGCGACGATGAGGGCGGTGTCGAGATCGCTTATTTTGGTTTGTTGCCGGAGTTTATCGGTCGCGGATTCGGAGGCGCATTACTCACCAGCGCAATCGAAGAAGCGTGGCGGATGTCGCCTTCAATCACTCGCGTTTGGGTGCACACCTGCACGCTTGATCATCTCGGTGCGCTGGCCAATTACCAAGCCCGCGGCATGGTGATTTACAAACGAGAAGAAGCAGAAAATTGAATGGAGCGAACGGGGAAGCGAGTGAGTCGGGAGACGAACGAGTTTCAAAAACTGAAATGCTGAAAGAGAAGCCAAACCGCAGGTAAATGCATTTGGAAGCGGCTTATGATGCGGAGAATTCAGGGAATTTCTTTTCGCGCCGGAAATTCTTTGACAGGACAGCAAGATTGCATGGCTGCTTTGCTCCATCAGCGTACCTCGGATAAAGACAAGTTACGACACTGCGCTATAATGCTGATTTCGTCGTCATGACTAAGCCCTCAGGACTCCGTCTCGCCAAGCGCATGGTGCGTCTCGGCACCGAGACAGCTTTTGAAGTACTGGTGAAGGCGCGAGCGCTGGAGGCAAAGGGCCGCGACATCGTCCATCTCGAGATTGGGGAACCCGATTTTGATACTCCAGATAACATCATCGATGCAGCGACCGATGCCCTGCACAAAGGCTTCACTCACTACGGGCCTTCGGCCGGTTTGCCGCAGCTGCGCGAAACCATCGCTCAGTACGTGAGTGAGACGCGCCGAGTAAAAGCAACACCCGAAGAAGTAGTGGTTGTCCCCGGCGGTAAGCCCATCATCTTCTTCACCATCCTTGCGCTAGTTGAAGAAGGAGATGAGGTCATCTACCCCAATCCCGGATTTCCGATTTACGAATCAATGATCAGCTACATGGGCGCGACAGCAGTGCCGATCCAATTGCGCGAGGAGATGGATTTCCGGCTCGATGTCGATGAGCTCGGCGGGCTGATCAATGGCCGCACGAAGCTCATCATTCTGAATTCGCCGCAAAACCCCACCGGCGGCCTGCTGACGAAGAATGACATCGACGGCATCGCGCGCGTTACCGGCGATGGCAACGTCATGGTGCTGGCGGACGAGATCTACAGTCGCCTCATCTTCGAGGGCGAGCATCACTCCATCATGTCGGTCGATGGCATGAAGGAGCGCTGCATCCTGCTCGACGGCTTTTCCAAGACCTATGCCATGACTGGCTGGCGCATGGGCTACGGCGTGATGCGCGCCGACTTGGCGGCGCACATTGCCCGCCTGATGACCAACTCCAACTCCTGCACGGCCAGCTTCACACAGATCGCTGGCATCGAGGCGCTCCGCGGACCGCAGGCCGCGGTCGAGGCGATGTGCGCCGAGTTCAAGAAACGGCGCGATGTTATGGTCGCCGGCCTCAACAAGATCAAAGGTTTTTCCTGCCGCTTGCCTAAGGGCGCTTTCTACGTTTTCCCCAACGTCAAGGCGACCGGGTGGCCATCGAAGAAACTGGCAGACGCGCTGCTCGATGACGCCGGCGTCGCTGCGCTGTCTGGTACCGCCTTCGGCGACTTCGGCGAGGGCTATTTGCGATTCAGCGTGGCCAACTCGATCGAGAACATAGAGAAGGCACTCGATCGCGTCGCCGCCTGGGCGAAGAAAAATTTATAGGTCAACTGCTCAAGTTGCCAGCAAGAGAATCTGCAGTCCGGTTTCCCTTCTCAGCGGCAAAGATTCGGCTAAACTGTTTGCATGAGCACGGTGAAGGAAATTCAGACGGCGATCCCAAACTTGCCGCGTGAGGAAGTTGAGCAGATCCGCCAATGGATTGACGACTACCTCGAAGATCAGCTGGAGTTGTCCGATGAAGTCGAAGCCAAGCTCGACCAGTCCCGCGCCGAGATAGCCGCGGGCCGCTACACTACGCGCCAGCCAAAGTAGATCGTGTCGGCTGCGCTTCAAATCTGGTCGCCGACATTCTCCAAAGCGTTTGATTCATTGCCAAGCTCTGTCCGTGAACTTGTTCAGCGCAAGGTCGACGAAATGGGGGCGCGACTATCAAGTTTTCCTCATAAACGACTGGAAGGCCGTCCGGAGTTCAAATTGCGAGTCGGCGGATTACCGTGTCCTTTATGAATTCGATGTAAAGCAAGGTCGCATATATCTGCATTACGTTGGAAACAGGAGAGAAATTTGCAAGCGAACCTAAAGATCTACGAGCAATCGATTCCCTTCTTTTAGCTATGACTGACCAAAAACGCTTCCGCGTGTTTGCCACTTCTCGCATCGGCGATCCTGCCGAGAACCGTCTGCGCGAGTGCGGCTATGAGCTCGAAGTTTTCCAGGGCCCAGAAGCGCCGCCGAAAAAGTTAATCATAGAGAAAGTGAAAAGCGGCATCGATGCCTTGATCACCACCCTCCGCGATCCCATCGACGCCGAAATTTTCGAAGCGGGAAAGGGTTCGCTCAAAGTCGTGGCGCAGATCGCCGTGGGTTTCGACAACATCAACCGCGCCGACGCTAACACATACAAAATTCCATTCACCAACACGGCCGACGTCCTTACCGAAGCGACCGCCGAGTTCGCTTTTTTTATGATGGGAATGCTCGCGCGCAAAATGTGGCAGAGCGAGCGGCTGGTGCGAGAACAGAAGTGGCCGTCGTGGCATCCGTTCCTGCCCTTCCTTGGCGACGAAGTTACCGGCAAGACGATCGCCATCATCGGCACCGGACGCATCGGCCTGGCCATGATCAAGAAGTGTTCGGGTTTCGACATGAACATGCTGTGCTACGATTACGACCCGGCGTATCATAATGACAAGTACATCGCCGCCATCCGGGATCTGATGGACCTGCGCCACGCCAAAAGAATCCAGAAGGAGAAGACCTGGATCCAGTACGTGGAGTTCGAGGAGGCACTTAACGGCGCCGATTATGTGAGCATCCACGTGCCGCTTCTGCGCGAGGGCGAAACCGATAAGCCGACGTACCACTTCATCAACGAGAAGACCCTCAAGCTGATGAAGCCGACGGCGTACCTAGTGAATAGCTCACGTGGACCGGTCGTGGACGAGAAGGCGCTCGCGAAGGCGCTGAAAGACAAAGTCATCGCCGGGGCGGCGCTGGACGTCTTTGAAAAAGAGCCTCTGCCGCCGGATTCGCCGCTGCTCGATCCCGAAATCGCCGATCGCACGCGGTTGTTCCATCACTTCGCCAGTGGCGCGCAGATCACACGGCTCTCGGTCGATCCCGACAAAGGCATGGCTGGGCGCACTGCTCAGGCAGTGATCGACGTGCTGGAAGGCAACTATGGCGGCGACCCGACCAAAATGCCCTACGTTGTGAACAAGGAAGCCTTCATGCCGTGAGATACATCAGGCGTGCTGAAATGCTGCTACGTTACGTTTTTGCGCTCACACAGTTGATCGTCAGTTTATCTTGGTCTAACGCGGGATTTACCGGCGCAACTTCGTGCCTACGTGAAATTTGGTCCTAGTACAGTTTGGTATAAACGGCGATCTCTACGGGCAACGATTCTGATCGGCGTCGTTGTGTTTTCCGTAGCTGGCGTATTTTAAGTCCGGTTTGAGTCGCGTACAAAATGAAGTCNATGAAGTCCAATGGGCGCATCCAAAAAGGTCGTCATAGGTCATTTTGGCATGGAGAAATATCGCAAGGGTGCCACGGCGTATCGCGTCCAAATCAGACTGCGTAATTTCGTGCGAAGGAGTTTGCTTGCGGAGTTCAACATTCGTGACGTACTCAGCATTTGGCGGCAATAGAGAAACACTGGCGTCTTTTTGTGCCGCCGCGCTATCTTCGAGGCTGAAATCCGGTTCCTTTTCTTGTTCGCTAATTACTTCAACCACCGCTCGCACAGTCAGATTTTTAGCGAATGTTTTGCCGCTGTTTAGGGCGGTAAGATTCACATTGAAGATTGTTCCAATTTCCGGGGTTCCTTGAATGTCGACCACGGCTACCCAAGCCCTTTGATCATGACGAGCAGCCCCCTTGGCTTGTTTTACACTCGCTTCAGCCGCGTTGGCAGCCTTCATGGCTGCATCAGTGGATTTGTTCATCTGCTTAATCTGAAAAAAATAAATCCCTGCTTGAACACAGATCACGCAAAAGGTCAAAAACGAGACGACAATCAGCAGGAGAGAAGCAATGACACTGAAGAGAGCCCAGAGATCACTATACTTCGTCGTTGTATTCGATGCCTGAAGTGTAGCGGGTACCCTCTTTCTCGGATTTACAACTTTCGGGCTTTTCGGATTTGGTGTCTGGTTCATTGTTTTTCTGGTCGCGGGCAATCATGCTTTACATCTCGATTAAACCAAGTGCCCTAGATAAGCGCAATCACTCTCATTATTCCAGCGCCATGATTGGGTGAAGTTCCCAAGCAGCGTGTCCCGAAAGATGGATTCTTCGATTTGACTGATCGGTGGGGCGGATGGCCAATGTCGAAGAAAGCTTTTATAACAACAGTGATGACGCGAGCTTGATTGCAGCCAACTCCCCTCAATCGCGAAGGATTTTGAATGACAATCTCAGTGCGACTGTCTAAGTTGCCACTATGACTAAACTGATTGCGTTAGCAACGGCGGGACTTTTTGCGGCAGGCACGATGTTTGCGGGCGAACACGGCAACTGCACAAAGCAAGTCGGAAACGAAGCGAAGGTGGCGTGTCAGGTTTCATTGGCCAGCCTCAACCTGACACCCGCGCAGAAGACAAAGATGGACGCGATTATGGCAGAGCATGCGAAGGCCGGTTGCTCGGAAGCGAGCGAGGCTAAATACATGCAGGAGGCAAAAGGAGTCCTGACCAAGGAGCAGTACACGAAGTTCGAAGCCCAATGCAAGAAAGGCGAGAAAGATAAGACGCAGACCTAATCGCGGACCTTGCAGTCGGATCAATGCTTCGCGCCGAGAGCAATCTCGGCGCGTTCTGCGTACGGATTTGATTCCGGGGAAAATTGGAAACGCAATCGTGGTCGCATCTAAACTCCGAAATATTCGCGAGCAGAACATTTAACGTTCAAGCTCACTGACGATCAGCGACCGGAAAAGTTGAGAGCTGAATTTAAATGCGCGTGATTATTTTGGTGCCGAGCGCTTGCTGCGGCGGCGGGCGCGCTGAATCGTGGGAGATCATTGGTAAAAAGCTGGCTCGAAATCGTCTCCAAGCCAGCTCAGTGGATCTACGCCCTACACCAAGCTTACTACCGATACCGGTAGTAATGATGGCGGTGGTGACGGTAAACGCGATGCCCGTTGTACCAAGAGTACGAGGGGCCCCCGTAATAGCCGTAGTACGGATATGGTCTGGAGTACCCATACGGATAATACCCGTATCCGTAACCCGGATAGCCGTAATTACTATATCGGTAACCCGGATAACCAAATCCAATTCCGACTCCCCCTATTCCCACTGAAACTTGCGCGTCAGAACGCTGCACGGGAACGAAAGCGAATCCACATACCACCAATGCAATTAAGAGAAGCTTTTTCATGTATTTTCCCTTTCTTGTTTGTTGTTGTCTTGCGAGGGGTGAAAGGCCCTGCTAAGGATTTCCCTGACGCCATAAATATGCGCCTCCCTCTATATTAGAATCGGATGCGGACAGTCTCGCGGTCCCAAGAAAAATGGCCAAACAAGAACGCTCCTGGCCAAACTGGCAAGCTGAGTTAGTCCCACTCGGAGACAACGGCTACAACTCGGCCGACACAGTCGCCTCGACAGCAAAAATCTTGACGCCAGTCTCGCGATGGAAGTTAATCGCATCTTACGAACTGTGGAAATTCCCGCCCTTCGGATCCTTGTCTCAGTAGCTATCGCGTCCGGCCTCCTCAATGCGGAACAGACGCGCGCTGCTGCTGCGCCAGGGAAGTCCGCATTCACCTTCCGGGGCGTTGGTTATTTGCACCGCTGGTCGATGAATGGCCAACATGAGTTCACGCCCGAAGGCCAGGACGACCTCCAGAAGTGGTCCGACATGATCACGATGAATGTTTATCCGGATGCTCATGACGGTGACGCGTTGGCAGCGAAGGCGAATGCCGTCCTGGAAAATTACAAAAATCACAAAGGCACGGTGCTCAAGACCAATTCCGTCCCTCGGACA
>QHNF01000256.1 GCA_003218345.1 Verrucomicrobiota bacterium
GACGGTAACCGCGATCGCGAGGCGGTTTTCAGCGATATCTCGCGTTTGATTGAGAACAAGATTCCGGCATGATCCCGATTAAGAGCGCCCGGGAAATTGAGAAGATGCGTCAGGCTTGTCGCACAGCGAGTGATATTCTTGACCGGGTTAGCGACCTAGTTCGCCCCGGCATTACGACCAAAGAAGTGGATGAAGCGGCAGCGGACTTCATGAGCGAGGCACACGTGAAAAGTGCGTTTCTCGGTTATCGGCTCGGGCACCGCGTTTTTCCCGGTAACATTTGCATTTCGCTTAACGACGAGGTGGTGCACGGCATCGGCAGCCACCGACGGATTCAATATGGCGATATTGTGAAACTGGACATCGGCGTGATTCAAGATGGCTGGGTGGGCGATAACGCCACGACCGTGCCGGCTGGAATCATTGATGAAAGGACGGACCAGCTGCTGCGCGTGACCGAAAACGCACTCGTGTGTGCAATCGCGGTTGCCCGCGAAGGCCGGCGCGTCGGCGACATCTGCGCTGAAATTGAGGATGAAGCGCGCCGCTTTGGTTTCTCAGTCGTGCGCGAATTTGTTGGCCACGGGGTGGGGCGAAAAATGCATGAGGAACCGCAGATTCCCAATTATGGCAGGCGCGGCAGTGGTCCAAAATTGAAGGCGGGCATGACGCTGGCAATTGAGCCGATGATTAACATCGGGGCTTCCGAAGTAAGATTGCTGGAGGATGGATGGACGGTGCGCACGGCGGATGGAATGCCCTCGGCGCATTTCGAGCATACCATCCTGATTACGAAGGATGAGCCAGAAATCCTGACATGGCGCGCAAAGACGCAATTGAAGTAGAAGGCACAGTCGTCGAGTTGCTGCCTAATACGATGTTTCGGGTTGAGCTGGCCAATGGTCATCGTGTTCTGGCGCATATTTCCGGGAAAATGCGCTTGCACTTCATTCGCATCTTGCCAGGCGACAAAGTTATGCTAGAGGTTTCACCTTACGATTTGTCGAAAGGGCGAATAACTTATCGCCAAAAATGACAACGCGGAGACGCCCCCCGTTTTCCATTTCGCGGATTATGAAAGTACGACCATCAGTAAAAAGGCTTTGTGCGAATTGCAGGATTGTGAAGCGCAAGAACGTAGTGCGCGTGATCTGCACGAACCCGCGCCATAAGCAGAGACAAGGGTAGGGATAGAGTGTTGAAGTAATGGAGTGACGACGATTAACGATTTGACGATCTAACGGATCACGATTTTAGAAATGCCATGCCCAGATTACTAGGAGTCGAAATTCCAGCAGATAAACGCATCGAGGCGTCCCTCACTTACATCTATGGAATCGGCTTGAATACGGCCAGGCGCATTCTAGAGCAGACGAACATCGATCCGAATTTGCGCGCGAAAAGTCTTACACCGCAGCAGTTGAACGAAATCATTCACGCCATCACGAATAACAAAATCACGATCGAAGGCGATCTGCGGCGCGAGGTGCAAGGTAATTTGAAGCGTCTGCAGGCAATCAATTGTTATCGCGGCATCCGTCACCGCAAGGGCTTGCCCGTGCGCGGGCAGCGTACGTCGACAAATGCCCGAACACGCAAAGGACCGCGCAAAACCGTCGGCGTGGTCCGTAACCCGGAAGCCAAAGCCGGCAAGGTTTAATGACTAATTAAAATGGCTGAATCAAACGACCCAGCTAACCCAGATCCGGAAGAACCGGAAACGAAGAAGCCAGAATCGATCGCGGCTCAAGGCGATTCTCCCGAAGGAGATCCTACGACAAAAACCGGTCAAGAGCGTGCCGGTGGCGTGGCTTCGAATGGTGTAGGCCCCAAAGAGGCAGGTTCAGAAGTCGGTGCAGTCAAGCCAGCCAAAAAACCGGCCAGGAAAAAGAAAGAACAGCCAGCCCCTGCTGCGGGCGCTGCGCAGAACCTTTCGCTTTCGGGCGATGAAGTCGAGAAGCCAAAGGTCATCAAAGCCAAAGGCAGCAAGAACGTTCATTCAGGTATCGCGCATGTGCTTTCGACGTTTAACAACACAATCGTGACGATCACCGACATGAAAGGCAACGTGATTGGCTGGTCGAGCGCTGGCAAAGTCGGGTTTAAAGGCTCGCGCAAAAGCACCGCGTACGCAGCGCAGATGGTCGCACAGGATGCGTCCCGGCAGGCGATGGGCCATGGGCTAAAAGAAGTGGAAGTTCTGGTAAAAGGGCCGGGAGCAGGACGCGAATCCGCAGTGCGAGCCTTACAGGCGATCGGGCTCGATCTCACTGTTATCCGCGATGTTACTCCCGTGCCGCATAACGGCTGTCGCCCGCCAAAACCACGCCGCGTCTGATGCTCTCAATTCTCAACTAACAGCTATCAACGTTCCGAAATGGGCAGATACACAGGACCAAAAACGAGAGTAAGCCGGCGCTATGGCGTGCCGATTTTCGGTTCCTCCAAGGCATTGGAGCGGAAGAATTATCCGCCCGGCATGCACGGCCCCAGAGGTTCCCGGCGCAAACAATCCGATTATGCGATTGCGCTCGGCGAAAAACAGAAGCTGCGCTATCAATATGGACTTCTGGAGCGGCAGTTCCGGCGTATTTTCGAAAGCGCATTGCGCAAGCGCGGTGTAACGGGTGAAACACTTCTCCAACTTCTCGAAACACGATTGGACAACGTCGTGTACCGTCTCGGCCTCGCTAACACCCGGAGCGCTGCTCGCCAACTCGTGTCGCACGGCCACGTGTTAGTGAACGGACGCGGCGTGAATATCGCTTCCTACAATGTGAAGGCAGGCGACGAAATCACCATCAAAGATAAACCGAAATCGCGCCAACTGGTGCTCCGTAACCTTGATCTCACACAAATTGTTCCCGTGCCAGACTGGCTCACGGTCGATCGCGACGCCCTCAGCGGCAAAGTCGCGCACATCCCCTCTCGCGAAGAGATGCAGCCCATCGTCAACGAACAACTCATCGTCGAGCTGTATTCGCGGTAACATCGCCTAGACGATGCGTTCCTTTTATCCGGAGGGTTCCCAGGATAAAAGCCGAAATAGACGAAAGTTTGTTTCGTCTAATTGTAGTTAGGTCTATGTCAATCGAGCGCCTCGCACAAGAACGGCTAATTCGGCAGCTCGTCGGTTATCGCAAGCATGGGCTTAATTTTTGGCTGCGCCATATCGCTGAGACCCACGGCGGATTAGAGGGAATGGAGGAGCAGCGGTCTCACGGGTTCGTGCCGGATGGCACTCGTCTTCGGCGGCAACCAGCTTTCAATCCCGATTGTGAGCCTTGGGACACCACGCTTGAACTATGGGAGATTGAAGACTCGCACCTGCTCTCGGAAATCAAGCTTCACAATATTGGTCTGTTCGCGAACGATTTGTTTGAT
>QHNF01000257.1:0-3549 GCA_003218345.1 Verrucomicrobiota bacterium
TCATGCGCGGATCCCGGCGGAGCAAGCCCTCGGCTTTCAATGTGCTCCGCAGATTGGCATCCACCTGTACGAGCGCGCGCGCAATAGCAAGCTGCACCGCGCCGGCCTGCCCCATACTGCCACCGCCGCTGGCGTTAATCGACAAATCATAAGCATTCACCGCCTTGGCAGTTTGAAGTGGTAGCATCACCACATTCTGTAACGGAGCTGTCGGGAAATAATCTTCGAAACTACGACCATTGATGTCGATCTTTCCGTTGCCTGACGTCATGCAAATGCGCGCGACCGATGTCTTGCGGCGACCTGTGGCGACAAATTCTTCAGTTTGTGGCATGGGATTAGGATTGCTTGCCGCCAAGTTTTACAACCCGCGGCTGTTGGGCGGCATGTGGATGGGATTCACCGCGATAAACTTTCAATTTGCGATAAACGGCGCGACCGAGCCGGTTGTGCGGAATCATCCCGTGCACGGCTCGTTCGACCAGTAGTTCCGGATGCCGACCACGGCGTGCCCGGACATTCTCAGATTTGTGGCCGCCTACGTATCCTGAAAAACTCATGTAACTTTTCTGTTCCTCTTTTTTTCCGGTAAGTCGCACTTTTTCCGCATTGATAACGATCACAAAATCTCCCGTATCCACATGTGGCGTGAAAATTGTTTTTTCTTTGCCGCGCAACAGATTGGCCGCTTTTACCGCTACCTGTCCCAGCACTTGGTCACGGGCGTCGATCACCCACCATTTACGCGGGACTTCACTGGCTTTGGCTGAAAAAGTTTTCATAAGCGCCGAAAAGGTGCGAAACCTACGGAACGCACCTGGGAGTGTCAAATCTCAGTCCAAATACTTAGCACCGATCGAGTAAATTTGCGAGATCACTCTCGCACGCCGATTATTTTCAACTGGCTACTGGTCAATTGCATTGTGCCGACTTAATTGTTCTGCTTTTCGCATGGCAAATCCCGTAGATCTTTCCACAAAAACCGCAATCACGCCGCGGCGCGACGAAGACTTTCCGGAATGGTATCAGCAGGTCATCCGCGCGGCCGAATTGGCCGAGCCCTCGGACGTGCGTGGTTGCATGGTGATTCGGCCATGGGGTTACGGGATTTGGGAAAATGTGCAGCGTCAACTCGATTCCATGTTTCGGGCGACCGGCCACCGGAACGCGTATTTTCCACTTTTTATTCCGCTTAGTTATTTCGCAAAGGAAGCGGAGCACGTCGAAGGCTTCGCCAAAGAATGCGCCGTGGTCACGCACACGCGGTTGGAAGTGGATGCGGCTGGAAAAATGAAACCCGCCAGCCCATTGACGGAACCGCTTGTGATCAGGCCGACTTCAGAAACGATCATCGGCGCCAGCTATGCGAAATGGGTGCAATCATACCGTGATTTGCCGCTGCTCATTAATCAATGGGCGAACGTGGTTCGCTGGGAAATGCGCCCACGCCTCTTTCTGCGCACGACTGAATTTCTCTGGCAGGAAGGACATACCGTCCACGAGACGGAAGGCGAGGCGCGGGCCGAAGCGAAATTGATTCTCGATCTTTACGAGCGTTTTGTCCGCGATCATCTGGCGGTGCCCGTTTTCAGCGGCGAAAAATCCGAGAGCGAACGTTTCCCAGGCGCGGTGCAGACGTTATCGATTGAGGCGATGGTGCAGGATAGGCGGGCAATCCAGGCAGGCACGTCGCATTTTCTCGGCCAAAATTTTGCGCGCGCGAGCGGGATTCAATTTCAAAATCGCGCCGGCCAACAGGAATTTGCCTGGACTACCAGCTGGGGCGTGAGCGCGCGACTCGTGGGCACTCTGTTAATGGCGCATGGCGATGACGATGGATTGGTTTTGCCGCCGCGCATTGCGCCGACGCAAATTGTGATTCTGCCGGTGGCTACAAAGGAAGAGTCGCGCCCCAGAATAATGGAAGCATGTGACAATCTCGCCCTGCAACTGCGCGGCAAATACTTTGCCGATCTTCCACTGGAGGTGGAGGTGGACAGGCGCGATCTCGGTGGCGGCGTCAAGAACTGGGAATGGATTAAGAAAGGTGTGCCGGTGCGGATCGAAATTGGGCCGCGCGACCTCGAGAAGAACTCGCTGGTTGTCAGCCGCCGCGATCAGCCGGTCAAAACTAAGGGGTCCATGTCTATCCAGGAATTCGTCGCTGTCGCGCCGGAAATTCTGAATTCCATTCAGCAGAACCTTCTCGAGCGTGCGAGAGAGTTCCGCGAGGTGAACACGCGCAAGATCGACAGCAAGGATGAGTTCTATGACTTCTTTACGCCGAAGAATTCCGCCAAGCCGGAAATCCATGGCGGCTTTGCCTTCGCACACTGGAACGGCTCACGCGAAATCGAAGAACAAATCAAGAACGATCTCAAAGTCACAATCCGCGTTATTCCACTCGGAGATTCTGAGCCCGGGCGGTGCATTTTTACCGGTGAACCAAGCGCGCGGCGCGTCATTTGGGCTAAGGCCTATTGAGGATCAGGCAATGAAGGTTTTCGAAAGAAACCAAAGACGGCGGCTCGGAAAACCCGCTCCTTGACTGTTGACGGCGCAATCGCCTCTTGTTTATTCCCGCGCTGCCGATGGAATTGAAACTTTACAGTCGCGAATGGTGCTCGTGGTGTATTGACGCGAAGGATTATCTGACCGAAAAAGGTTACCGCTTCAATATCATTGATGTTGGCAAAGATCGGCAAGCATACGAGGAGATGAAAAAGCTTTCCCAGCAGACTTATGTCCCGACGTTTGTAGCGGGTGACCGAGTGCTGGCCAATTTCGATACCGATCAGCTCGAGAAATTTTTGAACGAGCATCAGATCAATCCATAGGAGCCTAATGCTTTTTGGTTTCCTTCTTACACTCGGCGTGGGGGTGCTCAGCGTCGGCCTACGCAGTTTTCAAAACTCGTATTCGCAAAAAGCGGGCGCGCTCGGTATTCTCGCCGCCACTTTCCTTGCCATTTATTTTATTAGTGGCAGCTGGGTGTGGGGTTTGACCGGCGCGGTGGGCTGGCTCTTTCTGCCTTGGCTGGAGATTCTCACTCGTATTCGTGCTCTCCGGCTTCCGAAGGAGAAACAGCTTCGACCAAAAAGTCCGCCGTCTTCGGACACTTTTCCGGCGCTCAGTGAGATCACGCGCGAGATCGAGGAGGAAGGCTTCGTCCATATAGGCGACGCGGGATGGGATTGGGAAGATTATCGCCAGTTTTTTCGATTGTTTTACAGAGAGGAGGATCGAGCCCAAGCCGCCATCTGCCTGAACGAACAGCGTGATTTCTCGTTTTATTATCTGCGCATTTCATCGCGCACTAAGAGCGCCACAGTTTGGACGACGTGGAATTATCCGCTCTCGTATGGCTTAAAACTCACTCCTTTGTTTCGGATTAACCGGCAGCGGCCGGACCAATCGTCTTGGCAGCTTTATCAAAGCCATCGCGAGTTTCTTCGCCGGAACGGCGTGAAGGTGGACGCGATCGATCCACTCGACGAAGAGCAGATTGAAACCGAAATGGAGAACGATCTGCGCGACCAACTGGCGCAC
>QHNF01000257.1:3647-7695 GCA_003218345.1 Verrucomicrobiota bacterium
AAAAGTCTACGGAATTAGTTGACCTGTTCATTTGAACTTGCGTCAGCCGCGCCTTCAGCAATTATACGAATATGCTGACCGACCGGCAGAGAAGCATTCTCGATTTTATCCAGCGCGAGCAACGCGAGAAAGGGATGACGCCGAGCACGCGCGAAATCCAAAATCATTTCGGGTTCGCGAGCCAGACATCGGTGATGCAGTACATTGCCGCGCTGGAGCGAAAAGGTTTCCTCGATCGGCATGCGCGCAAGGCCCGGGCCTTGATTACTCCAGCCATGAAAGTCCGGATTACCGATATTCCGATCTACGGCCAAATCCCGGCGGGCATGTCCGCGTTGACCGAGCAGACCATTGAAGGCCACGTGTCGCTCGATACGCGCTCAGCTAATGTCCTAAAAAATCGCGGCACCTTTGCGTTGCGCGTCCGAGGCGACTCAATGATCGGCGCGCACATTGTCAATGGGGACATTGTGATTTTGGAAACGAAAGAGGTGCACAACGGCGAAATCGTTGCGGCATTGATCGACGGCGAAACGGCATTGAAGCGTTATGTCGTCGACCACGGTCGGCCATATCTAAAAGCGGAAAACCCGCGCTATCCAGACCTGGTTCCGGCCCGCGAGCTTAAGATTCAAGGCGTGATGATATCGCTGATCCGCAAACAAGAGCGCCGGAAAGGGCATTAGTCTAACAGAGTGATTACTGAGAAGCGAGATGTTGTGGAGTGAGAGCGGAACTGGTGGAAGACACGACAAAAATGCATTGCAGGTTGCCAGCGTAAAACATAGTATTACACAATGACCAAGACAATCTCGAAACTGGGCAATTCTCAGGGGATTATTTTTGATGCCGCACTGATGGATCTGGCGCGGTTGAAGGTAGGCGATGAGGTTACCATCACTGTTCACGAGGGCGGATCGATTGTTCTCACGCCGGTTCGGCCAACGATCAGTCCCAAAACAGCGGCGGCCGCGGCGAAGCGATTGATCAAGAAGAACTCCGCTCTTTTTAAACGTCTCGCTTGAGCGAAGCAATCAAGCATCTGACGGTTCCGGCTGTAAAAGCCATTCATCGGGAAGTGTTGGCGGCGCATGGAGGCGCGCGCGGTATTCGCGACAAAGCATTATTGGAATCGGCCGTCGCAGTGCCTCAAGCAATAATGATGGGGAGATCGCTAATCTCGGATCCGATCGAGATTGGAGCAGCATATCTTTTTTACCTTTGCCGAAATCATCCGTTCGCGGACGGAAACAAGCGAAGTGTGCTCGCCGCATGTTTGGTTTTTCTTGAGAGTAACGATTTATTGCGGAGTATGAAGTTGATGACCGACGAATGGGAAGCGTTTGTGCTCGATGTGGCGGCAAGCAAAATCGATCGGGAAGAAACTACCAAGCGTCTGCGGAAGCTGGTAAAGGGATCGAGCGCTAAAGGTTAATTGTTCATTTGAACATGTTTCCCGGACATGCCATTTTTCTTCGATGGCTGCGAGCCGCAAGATTATTGATCTGTGCAACCTTCTTGCGAATTGTTTCCCGCATGCGCCGAGGCCAGGGGGAACACGTTTAGTCACGGGTTTAGCTTCCTTCGATCAAGCCATTGGCGGCGGCTTGGCCAAAGGCGCGATCACCGAATTAATCAGCCCAAGAGTAAGCGCGGGGAGCGCATCACTCATTCATGCACTGCTCCATGGCGCGCATCACGATAATTATTTTCTGGCGGTTATTGATGGGCGCGATTCGTTCGATCCAGGCGCGTTGGCCAATTTCGTTCTTCGTCATCTTCTTTGGGTGCGTTGCACGAAAGCTTTCGAAGCACTCAAAGCGGCTGATCTGCTCTTACGGGACGGCAATTTCCCGCTTGTGATTGTCGATCTTGTAATCAATTCACCGAAAGAGTTGCGCAAAATCCCGCAAACGACCTGGTATCGTTTGCAACGGCTGGTCGAATCAGTGCCCACAGCATGTCTGGTCCTCACGCGGCAGGGAATTGTCAGCAGCGCGCAATTGAAAATTGTTCTGGAAAATTCCTGGGAACTCCATCATCTCGAAGACGAAAACGCGATAGCGCGATTATGCTTTCGTGTTCAACGGTCGCATCTCCAACCAGATGTTGGAAGTCAGCCGCTTTCGCCCTTTGGTTACGGCGAGCCAAGGAGATCAGAGGTTAGCTAAACTGATGTTCGCGACGATTTATTTGCCGAATTTTTATTTGCACGCCGCAATGCGGCATCAGCCGGCATTGCGTGCGAAACCGATCGCGTTGATCGAGACGCAGGAAAGAAAAGCAGTGATCATCGAACTGAATGCGGCTGCCGCAAACTTTGGCGTGCGCAAGGGGATGACGCCGAGCCAGGGTCTGGCGCGGTGCTTAAGCCTCCTTATCAAAATACGCGCACGGGAGCAGGAAATATTGATGGAGGAAATTTTGCTCCAGCACGCATTCACGCTTTCTCCTTACGTGGAAGCGACCGCGCCCGGTGTTTGCACAGTCCAATTTACTGATAAGCGTAATTTGGCGGCGAAAGTGTCAGGGGTAATCGAGCGATTGACCCAGTGCGAAATGATCGCTCAAGCTGGAATTGCATCGTCGCCAGATATAAGTTCTCTAGGGGCGCATTTGGCGCGGCCGATTTTGCAAATCGACGATGCAAAAAAGTTCCTCGCGCCATTGCCGATTGAGACGCTCGAAACATAGACTTTCGGTCTCTGCCGGCAGTCCCGAAAAGCGTTCGGCGGTGGGTGTACGGGGTACAGCCGTATGTTCCGCCTCCCCTATGCTATCGCGGCTCGCCTTTCGATCAAAAGCCGATAAACAAAGCCACCTAGCGCGCCGCCTACCAACGGTCCGATCCAGTAAACATAATGGTCGTGCCAAAAATTTGCCGCAACGGCGGGACCGAATACGCGCGCAGGATTCATTGCCGCGCCGGTAAGCGTTCCTCCGAACAAGATGTCGAGCGTGATCGTTGCTCCGATCACCAGCCCGGCGACGCGCCGCGGCCCGCGTTCATCCACGGCTGTGCCATGAACCACGAACACGAGAAAGAACGTGAGAATTCCTTCGACCAAAATTCCCTGCCACGCGGCAAGGTTGATAGCAAGCTGTGGAGTACCATTAATAACGACACCGCGCCCAAACAAACCGAGACAAATCAAGGCAGCTGAGATTCCACCGAGACATTGTGCAACCCAGAAGCGAAAAGCGTTGCTCCATTTCATATGACCGCCACAAACCAGGCCGAAGGTTACCGCCGGATTTAACTGTCCTCCTGAAATGTGCATGGTCGCGGACACAAAAGCGGCAATCGTGAGACCATGAGCGAGCGCCACGGCAAGCACATTATTTCCGGCGGTTTTGATCGCGCCGATGCCGACAAAGATCAGCGCGAACGTTCCGATAAATTCTGCGAGGAGTGGACGAAGCTTAACCATGCTTCGATCCAATCAAGTTCGCGGCACTCTGGCAACGGAGATGTTGATCTTCGGCCGCTTTCGTAGCCACGCACCTACAACTTCCGCAGGAACGAGGCTGGAACGTGTGCAAGACCGCCCGTCAGCGATTCTTCGTCGGCTTCCCGATTTTTTCTGTTTGCTTTACGACGAATGATTTGACGCGGGCATACTCCTTCTGAACGCCATTAGCGAAATCGCGTGGCCCGTACTCGAACAGCACAACGAAGCAAAAAGCCAAAACTATGAATAAGACGAACCAAAAAAGGCCGCGCACTAAGGCCATGGTGAACAAAATAACGCAGTCGATCTGCCCGATCAATCTTTGTAAGCGCTTAGCTTAACCGATCCCTGGTGCGTCGAGTTGGCAGGCTGGAAAGCCTGCCTGCCGAGACAGACTGGAAGTCTATCTTCCTTGAACGAGCAACCGAAACTGCCATGTTTTGCCGCCATGCGGGTGCCGCTGCTCGATCTTAGCGACCAATATCGTGCCCTGGCTGATCCAATTCGCGGAGCGATTAACGATGTCCTGGCGAGCCACCGTTTTATTCTCGGGTCAAAAGTAGAGGCATTTGAGAAGGCGATCTGCGCATATTGCA
>QHNF01000257.1:7706-8451 GCA_003218345.1 Verrucomicrobiota bacterium
TGTTTCCTCTGGAACAGATGCTTTGCTTGCGATCTTGATCGCCCTTGGAATTGGGCGAGGCGATGCGGTCATCACGACGCCTTACACATTTTTTGCGACGGCTGGATGCATCGCGCGCGTCGGCGCTAGACCGCTTTTTGCGGATATCGATCCGAAAACGTTCAACATCTGTCCATCCGCCATTCAAAAATGCATCGAGAAGAATTGTCAGACAGATTCGGGTGGCGAATTGAAAACAAAAAGCGGAGAGAAAATCCGCGCCATCGTTCCAGTTCATTTGTTCGGTTTATGCTGCGAGATGAACGCGCTTCATGAAATCTCGGAACACTACCAATTGGATGTGATCGAAGACGCGGCGCAGGCGATTGGCGCGGAATTTCCATTCGGCGAAAGGATCGCCAAAGCCGGAACGATGGGTGAAGCCGGATTCTTTAGCTTTTATCCTTCAAAGAACCTCGGTGCTGCTGGCGATGCAGGGTTAATCGTTTGCCAGGATGATGAGCTGGCGAGAAAATTGCGGATTCTGAGAGAACACGGGATGGAACCGCGTTATTTCCACCATGTTATTGGAGGCAATTTTCGCCTGGACGAAATACAGGCTGCAATTCTCGGTGTTAAGCTTCCATACCTGGAAAAGTGGACGGCGGCGCGACGGGCCGCTGCGGATTTTTATGGCGCAGAATTTGCACGCGCGGGATTGACCGAAAGAATCAGCGCGCCTTCCGAACCGTATCGCCAACGTGGC
>QHNF01000258.1:0-6501 GCA_003218345.1 Verrucomicrobiota bacterium
GTCTCGTAACGTAGAAAGGCTGCGTCCAGCAGCGGTTCGGCCGCTAGCAGACAAAGAATTCCGAGAGCCCGCACTGCGAGGAATTCTCCGACGAAATACAGGACCAGCCCATAACCAATCGGCAGCGCAATGAGAAGCGGGCGGCGGAACGCTGAGAATTCTCCCATCTGGATCGTCGCGAGCAGCCACAACGTCCAAATGAGGGCGATAGTCAGCAGGGCGACTCCTAAGACCTGAGAACGTGGCAAGCGTTGTGCAACAGCCGCGAGGTCCGGCTTTAATAATCCGGGCAAACTGATCAAAATGAGAAATGCGCCCGCGACGATTCCTGCGGTTTGCAAAGAGAGGTGATAGATCATGTTTGCCGCGGCGAATCCGTCCCAAAGTGGCCGCGATCGCCGTTGGATGCGCGTGAGATTGGCAGGATCGGCGTGCCATACAAGCTGAATCCATTGGCGCGCTCGATCCGGACGTCGACAAGTTCTCCAACGAGTTCATCGTCGCCTTCGCCTGCACGCCGTAGCCCTGGCAAAGGTGGGCCTGTCACGCCGTAGCCGAGCGAAGGCGGGAACACCACAATCTTGTTCGTGCGTGTTCGGCCCATCAATCGCGCCGGATTAGTCTTACTCGGACCTTCGCAAAGAACTTCGACACGCTGGCCGACTAATTTCTCGGCAGCGCGCCGCGTTGAATCGTTTACGATCCGGAGCAAATCCTGATTGCGCTCTTCCTTTACGCGCTCGTCGATTTGCTCGGGCATTTCTGCCGCAGGCGTGTCTCCTCGTGGTGAATAGCGAAAGACAAACGCGTTATCAAATTCGATTTGTTTGACCAGTTCTCGAGTTTGTTTGTAGTCGTCATCTGTCTCGCCAGGAAAACCGACGATGATGTCGGTCGTTAGGGCAATGCCAGGACGCGCGTTGCGAATGCGCTGCACAAGATCAATGTACTTCTCCGCCGTGTAGGCGCGGCGCATCGCTTTTAGGATCTTGTTCGAACCGGATTGCAGTGGCAGATGCACATGTTCGACAAGTTTTGGCAGGCGCGCGAATGCGTCGATCAAGTCATCGCGAAATCCGATCGGATGCGGCGAAGTAAACCGGAGACGCTTCAATCCTTCGACTTCGTGTACCGTCTCGAGCAGTTGCACAAAAGAACTTGTGCCATCGCGCTTCGGAAACTCGTGACGGCCATATAAATTCACGATCTGCCCGAGCAACGTTACCTCTTTCACTCCGCGCGCAACGAGTTCGCGCACCTCACGGATAATTTCGGCAATGGAACGGCTGCGTTCCGCGCCGCGCGTCTGCGGCACAATGCAAAATGTGCAATGCATGTTGCAGCCCTGCATGACAGAGACGAAAGCGGTCGCCTGCCGAGGCGCTAGTTGCTGGTTTCGAATAGTCGATTGCGAGCCGGGTTCCTCGGCGATGTCGACGATGGAGAGGCGGAGATCGTCGATCGCGCGTTGCGGCGCGCCACATGTCAGTCCGGCTCGGACCGATCGCGCCCTTCCACACTTTTTCGCCGCGAGTTCATCCACGTAATCTGCGACCCGGTGAAATTTCTGCGTACCAACAACAAGATCGACATGGGGCAAATTCTTCAGCAGAGACTCGCCGCGCGCCTGGGCCATGCAGCCAACAAAACCAAAAACCACATGAGGCCGCTCTTTAGCCATGCGACCGAGCATTCCCATTTTGCCGAGCGCCTTTTGATCGGCCATGTCGCGCACACTGCAGGTGTTCAATAGCACCACGTCGGCTTCTGCTTCGTGCGCGACCCGCTCGTAACCTCGCGCGATGAGCGAATGCGCGACCTGTTCCGAATCGCGCTCGTTCATCTGGCAGCCGTAGGTTTTAATGAAAAATTTCGGCATAGACGGACGAAAATAATACATGCCCAAGCCGGCTTCGCCACGTGGAGATTATCCGCTTTCCATCCTCTCGGTCTTTCGGATTAAATCCTGAGATATCGGAAATGAAAAATGAGTCTCCAGCAATAGGGATCATCGGCGGCAGCGGTCTCTATCAACTAGAAGAATTACGCGATGCGACCGAACACGAGATCAGTACACCGTTCGGCCCGCCGTCGGACGCGCTCGTTGGCGGAAAAGTGAGCGAGCGTCAGGTTTATTTTTTGCCGCGCCACGGACGCGGGCACCGGATTCTGCCGCACGAAATAAATCACCGGGCCAATATCTATGCGCTTCGTTCGCTCAACGTCCGCTGGATCATCTCGGTAGCGGCCGTGGGCAGTTTACAGGAAAAATATGCGCCGCGAGACGTGTTGTTGCCTTCGCAGTTTTACGACCGGACGAGCCGACGCGACGTTCATACATTTTTTGGAGAGGGCATTGCTGCACACATCGCGTTTGCTGACCCGATCAGTGCAAAGCTGCGAAACCTTGTTGCAGAATCAGCAAGAGCTCTCGGTCTTACTGTACACAATGGCGGCACCTATGTGAACATGGATGGCCCCGCGTTTTCCACGCGCGCGGAATCGGAATTTAATCACCACAGCGGCTTTGACGTGATCGCCATGACGAACCTCCCAGAGGCGAAATTGGCTCGCGAAGCGGAGATCGCGTTCGCGACGATGGCTATGATCACCGATTACGACTGCTGGAAAGTGGAAGAGGAATCAGTCTCGGCAGAGATGGTGCTCAGTCATTTAATAGCGAACGCGGAGACGGCGAGGCAAGTGCTCCAGCGTGTAATTCCACAAATTCCGACCGAGCCGAATTGGCCAGAGCATTTCGCCCTGGATACCGCGTTGATCACAGACCGCAAGCTTTGGCCAGAAGCTACGGTAGAAAAGCTGAGACCGATTCTGGAACGGTTCCTGGCGGAATAAGCTTCGGTTCTCGGGGTCATTTCTCGACCCCGAAATGTGTTCATTCAACGAAAATGACGAAGCACGAATGTCGAATGTCTAAGGAAATCAGAATGACGAAGCACAAAGAATGGCGGAGGTTGCCGCCGCCGTTTTGTCATTCGAGCTTGGTCATTGATTCGTCATTCGTGCTTCGTCATTTTCCTGATCGCTTCGAAGAGCGCTCGGATTTGATCCTCCTGATGGGCGGCCGTCACGGTAATGCGCAACCGTGCCGTCCCTTTCGCCACCGTTGGATAACGAATCGCGGGAACGAGAAACCCTCCGCTTTGCAATGCGGACGCGAAATCTAGCGCCGCTTGCTCATCGCCCACGATCCATGGAAAAATCGCGCTGCCCGCGTTCTCATTGAGCGTCGAGCGTCGGGCGCCTGCCGCGCCGTAGCCTTGCGAAGGCGGGTTGGGCGTTGGGCGTTTATTGGCGGAATTGAAACGTCCAACGTCCAACGATAGAAACAGATCGCGCAACAGCTTGATTCGCTCTTGAAGCAAAAGCCTGCGCTCTTCTCCTTCAGGAGATGCGATGAACTCAACCGCAGCGAGCGCTGCAGCGGCAATTCCCGGAGGCGGCGCTGTGGAATAAACGAAAGAGCGCGCGCGATTGATCAGCCATTCAATGAGATCGCGGGAACCGCAGATGTAGCCGCCACTTGCGCCGAGCGCCTTGCTCAGCGTTCCCATCTGAACATCGACATCGTCGTTCAAGTTTTCTTGCACAGCCAGGCCGCGGCCGTTCGGGCCGATCACCCCGACCGCGTGCGCTTCATCGAGCAGCAACAGCGCGCCGAAACGTTTTTTTAATTCAACCAAATCGCGTAACGGCGCGTGATCGCCGTCCATCGAAAAGACAGATTCGGTGACGACGAGGATTCGCTTGCCAGCATATTCGCGTCGCGCCCATTCAAGATGCCTTTCCAGCTTACCCATATGATTGTGTGGAAACACGCGCAGGACCGCGCCACTCAGCTTTGCGCCGTCGATCAGCGAGGCGTGGCAGAGTTTGTCGAGTAGGACCACGTCATTCTTGATGACCAAGGCGGGGATCGTGCCGAGCGCTGCGGCATATCCGCTGCCAAAACAAAGTGCGCCTTCTGTTCCTTTCCATTTCGCCAAGGCGCACTCCAACCGCAGGTGCGGCGTTTGGGTCCCACTGACTAGCCGCGAAGCCCCCGCACCAACGCCAAATTTGTTGATCGCGGAAATCGCTGCACCGCGCAACCGAGAATCGTTCGCAAGACCGAGATAATCATTTGACGAAAAGTTGACCAGACGCCGGCCGGCAACTTCGATCTCCGGTCCCTGCGCGCCACCGATTTCGCGAAGATGTCGATCTAACGAATCCGCTCGGAGCGCCTCCAATTGTTCTGCGAAGAGATTCTGCATGGCGTTGTCTTTACCCTAAATGACCGCAACGGGCGAACTGCGCGGGCCGCTGCTTTTCCACAAACGATTGAATTGCGACGCGAATCAATTGAGAATCACAAAATGAAAACGCGTTGCTTAGATCACATCGATTTACGAGTTAAAGACATGGACGTTGCAAGAAAGTTCTATGGGAAATTTTTGCCGCAGCTTGGATTTGTTCACGAAAGTCCGGGCGAAGATTTTCATACCTTTTACTCTGCCGGTGGCGACAGGCCGTCGGAATTTTTTGGTTTCACCCAAGATAAGAATCATCAGCCAAACGGCACGCGCATCGCATTCTGGGCCGATACGCGCGAAGAGGTGGATCGGCTCGCGAAGTTGATCCGCGAAACGGGCGGCAAGGCCATCGAAGGGCCGGAACTCTGTGTCGATTACAGTCCCGGCTACTACGCATTTTTCTTCGAAGATCCAGATGGCAATAAGCTGGAAATTTGCTGCCGGGAAAGTCCGATCATTGCGAAATGACCGAGTTTCGGCGAAGAGTTGAGTAATGAGTAATCCGGCGCACGAGCCTGCGATCCTGCAGGAGCCCCGCCGTCATCGCTATCTTAAGCTCATCGCACTCTTCAAAATCGGCAAAGGCGTCCTGTTGCTTCTGCTTGGCGTTTCACTGCTCTTCCTGAACGCGCGGACCCGGTGGATGGATGCCCTGTCGAACTGGACTGCTGACGAAATCTTACTGGAGCACAGCAAGGCAGTGGATTACCTGCTCAATAGACTGCAAGCCGTGCTCGCCGGGGGCACGTTGCGTGCCACGGGTTTTCTGGCGCTTTTCTACACGGCTGTACTTTTTACCGAAGGAATCGGCGTTTACATGGAGCAACGCTGGGCGGAACTGCTCATGATATTTGCGACAGCGGCATTGATTCCTCTCGAAGTGCGTCACATTTGGCATCATCCGGGAGTCGTAGGCGCGCTTATTCTGCTGGTGAATTGTTTCATCGTTTGGTTCCTCTATCGCGTGCTCAAGCGCGACAAGGCAAAGCCGCACGTCGCGCAATCGCGCGAACTGGTCGAGACAGGCTAGGCGGATTTTCAAAGCCCCATTTGCGGGAGGCGACCCGCCTGAGGCGGGGTTTACAGCGCGCCGAAGAGATCGAGATGTTGTTCGAGGTAACGCGTTAGCAGAAATTTCTCGCGCACCTTGCGTCCCATCTCGTTGCGTAATTTTTTGTTGTTGATCAGCTGCACTATCCGCTCGGCAGGGTCTTCTAATGATGCAACGAGAAATCCGTTGAGGGCAGCGGCTGCGGATCGTGCAATGACGAAGTCGCGATCGAGAAAATTGCGCACACTGTTCTCGTAAATCACTTGTTCGAAAATTTCCTTCTTGATGCTGGAGAGATCGATCCCGCCGCCCTGGAGCGCGTTGTGCATTTCCTCGTGATGGAGAAAAAATCGGGTCTGCCTTGGATGACGCGCCACTCGGTGCGCAGTCCGAGGCTGTTCATGAGCAGTGTTAGCGACGAAATCGTCTCAGCCACGCCGCCGCCGTAGTAGGTGGAATTGAATTCGCGACGCGCAGGCCTTTCAATTTGGCGGCCTTCTGGCGAATACGCTCAACGGTCTCTCTTCCTGTCAGCGGCTCGTAGCCTTCGATCTGTGTGATGCGATAATGGGTCATTTGTTGAATGATTCGTTTGTGAGCGCGGACACGCTCGCCAGGGGCGTGAGGGGCGATTACTTCTAGCGGGAAAACTTGCATCCGGTGTCCATGCAAAAGCCAAATATTGATGACAAACTGACTTTGCTCGCCGATTTCGGGCAGACCGATGCGATCTGTGCCGAAGTGCTTGATAATCCAGCTACCGAAGAAGGTATTTTACTCAAGGTGATGACGCGCGGGCCTTTCCAGGAGGGCGAGCAGGTCTGGATTGTAGATCGCGATGGATCGAAAATCGGCGCAACCGTCGAAAAAGTGTCTGAACAAACGATCGACAGCGAAGTAACGCTCTCCACGGTGCTGCCGGCGTAATAGGGTAGGGCCGGCGCGCCTCCGCAGAGCCAATATCTGTTCCGTTACATACAGGCTTGCTTTCGGCACGCCTTTTTACTCTGATTACGGTGTGAGCGCCGCTCCTGACGACGTGACTTCACTGAGCGCGACTGGTTCGGTGCCTTCCGGCGCGGGGGTGTTTACCACCACACACTGGAGCGTGGTGCTGGAGGCACAAGGTGAATC
>QHNF01000258.1:6515-7011 GCA_003218345.1 Verrucomicrobiota bacterium
TTGCCGCACTTACTGGCGGCCTATTTATGGCTTCGTCAGGCGAGAGGGTACTAAACCAGCGGAGGCGAAAGATATCACCCAGGGTTTTTTCGCGCTGATTTTAGAGCGCAAAGATTTCCAGTCTGTGCGACAGGAAAAGGGCCGTTTGCGTTCCTTTCTTTTGGCTTCGCTCAAGCATTTCATGGCGAACGAGCGCCGTGATGCCGCGACGATCAAACGTGGCGGTGGCCGAACGCTGATTCCACTCGACGGGATCGAATCGGACGATTCCAGCGAGTTCGATCGCACCGACATGCTGAGCGCCGATCTGCTTTATGATCGCCGCTGGGCGTTCACTGTGCTCGACCGGGTGTTCGCGCGCCTGCGCGAGGAATCTCAGGAGTCGGCTAACGCGCCGCTGCTGGAGCGGTTAAACACATTGCTTTCTGACGAACCGGATCGACCGTCGCAAGCGGAAATTGCGCGCGAGTTTGGCATGACCGAGAACGCGATCAAA
>QHNF01000259.1 GCA_003218345.1 Verrucomicrobiota bacterium
GAACTACAGGGAGGCAATGCTTTTCTCAACTTTTTTGAATGTATCACAACCGGGCGCCGGATTTATTTTGCGTAACCAGTAGTACCCGCGCCCGTGGTCACTGTCTCCTTGTGTTGAGCGCAGGCCCCAAAACTCAGAACAGTGGCCATAACAGCCACAATCATGATCGCTTTTATAAATTTCAATCTATCTCGCCTCCTTTCGCAGCAGGTTGCTTCGGTCTGTTTAGGCAGGGAACTAAAGTGAAGCAACGTTTTTCTCAACTTTTTTGGATGGGTCAATACTGGGCAAATTCACGCTTCAATGACGACAGGCGTCCCATCATCGACCAGATCGAACAGTTCAACTACATCGGAGCTGCGCATCCGAACGCAGCCATGGCTCGCTGGGCTGCCGATCTTGTTCTCGTGTTTTGTGCCGTGAATGTAGATGAAGCGGTCGCGCGTGTTGGCATTGTGCTCTTCCAATCCATCGAGCCACAAGATGCGCGACATCACCAAGTCCTCGGTCGGAGGAAGCGGATAGCCGGCCTCGAGTGGGATGCGGCTTTGAAAAATGGTTCCGCTCGGCAGATCGCTCCCAATTTTTTCGACCACGCGAAAATATCCAGTGGGTGTCTTGTTGCTCCCCTCCTCCGTCCCAACGCCGAATCGCGAAGTGGACACCGGATAGCTGCGGATTGGCGTCTCGCCTTCCTTCAAGGTGAGCCGCTGATCTCGAATCGAGATGTGTATGTTTCTTAGCGAAGTTTGCATCAGATCAGGCCAGCGATAGAATCCGCCTGTTAATGAAAGGTTACCACATCGCTGTCGTGGGCGCGACTGGCGCAGCCGGCACCGAATTGTTGCGCGTGCTAGAACGGCGAAATTTCTCTGTGGCAAGTCTGCGCGCAGTTGGCTCTTGGCTCAGCGCGCTCCTCTGGGAAATCGGTTCGATTTCGCGATGAATCGATCCCAGTAGAAAAACTTAGCGATCGATCATTCGATAAAATCGACATTGCCTTTTTCAGCGCGGGCGGCGACGTCTCTCGAAATTACGTTCCGATTGCCTGCCAGGCGGATGCGATCGCGATCGACAAATCTTCAGCGTTCCGAATGGAGCCTCACGTGCCGCTGGTGATTCCCGAGATCAATGCGGAAGACCTGCGGTGCCATCGCGGACTGATCGCGAACCCGAATTGCACGACCACCGTCATGTTGATGGCGCTATATCCGTTGCACAGAACCTTCGGGGTGCGCCGGGTTTTCGCGGCCAGCTATCAAGCCGTTTCCGGCAGCGGCACGCGCGGGGTCGAAGAATTGGCCCGGCAGATAAGAGACGCGGCGCTCGCTACAGCGAGTCCGTCCGATCGCGGACAGGATCTAGAGTCATCCGTTGGGCCGGGGCCATCCGCCTTCACCGAGGCTACGGCGCACAAGCCGACTCCGGCTCCAGTTTATCCGCATCCCATCGCGTTCAATCTCCTGCCGCATATCGATTCATTTCTGGAGAGCGGTTACACAAATGAAGAAGCCAAGATGCAAGACGAAGCACGCAAGATCATGCATTTGCCGGGATTCCGCGCCTCGGTGACTTGTGTTCGTGTTCCGGTTTACCGCGCACATTCCGTGGCGGTGAGCGCCGAATTTGAGCGTGCGGTATCAGTGGAGCAAGCGCGCGAAGTTTTGGCCAGCGAAGTTTTGGCCAAAGCGCCGGGAGTAGAACTAGTGGACGAACCGCAGAGGAATCGTTATCCGATGCCGCTCAGCGTGGCTGGAAAAGATCATTGTCAGGTAGGCCGAGTGCGCGTTGACTGCGCTTTTGAAAATGGGCTCTCGTTTTGGGTGGCGGGCGATCAACTGCTCAAGGGTGCAGCGCTGAACGCGGTGCAGATTGCAGAGTTGCTGTAGGTAGGGAGGGCGCGCCGCGGCGTTCCCTACCATCACGAAAGAAAAAGCGGCCCCGGCATTTTTCGCTCCGGAGCCGCTTCTTATAGTTGACTAAGATTACTGTGGCCCTGGCGGCGGTGATTCTTTCTCGCCTTTTTTCTTTCCACGCTCTGGTTTCCCTTGTCCGGGCTCAGCCGCAGCAGGCGATCCACCCCTCGGCGGCCCGCCGGGTTGGCCGTAGGCGCCTTGGCCTCTTTCTCTCCCCCCTCGCGGTTCGCCAGGCGCTGCGCCGGTCGGCGGGGTGCCGGGCTGCCCGTAGGCGCCTTGCCCTCTTTCTCTTCCACCTCGCGGTTCGCCGGGCGCTGCGCCGACCGGCGGCGTACCGGGCTGGCCATAACCGGCTTGTCCTCGCGGTTCTCCGCCGCGACGATTCTCATGCGCACCGACGCCCCCTGTCGGCGGAGTTCCAGCTTGCCTGGTCTCAGGCCCTCTGCCGCGGCCTTGCTCCGGCATATTCGCAGCACCACCAGCTTCACCTGGGCTTGGACTCAGGCCGAGTCTGCCCCTTGGTGGTTGGCCACGTTCTGGCGGTGGCTGTGAAGCGCGGAAACCTGGCGGGGTTGTTTCGCGCGGTGCGCCCGCCGGACTGCTTGTCGCTCCGGGTTGCGGTCGCCCGCCGGCTCTGCCTGGCCTGCCTTGTTCAAATGGTGAGGGCGAAACACCTGCCGGCGATCGCGCCGGACTGGCTGCCGCTCCGGGTGCCGTCGCTCCGGGTCGCGGGGTTGGTCTCCCTCGGCCTTGTTCAAACGGTGAAGGTGAAACAACTGCCGGTGATCTCGCTGGCGCTGCCGTCGCGCCCGGTGGCACGCGGCCCGGTCTGCCTCTTGGGCTAGGCGAAACTGGCGCCCCCGGCGCCGTAGCCCCGGCAGCAGCCGTCGGACTTGCGCCAACCGCCGGTGATGGACCACCAGCGGCGGGCCCAGCCCCTCCAGTTGGCGGCGGAATGTTCTTGGGATTTTCGGTTTTAATTTTCTGTTTTAGCTGCGCTTCATTAGGAACGCCCGCCCAGCCGCGCTCAATCTTCGGCTGCGCGACTTTGGCTTTCACCTTTGGAGGCGCAATGCCTGGAGGCGGCTTGGCGATTTTGTTCGGAGCAGCCACCACAAGTTTGTTGCCTTGCACTTTGGTCAGGGCACCAGTCTTAGCTGCTGCTGATAGATTGGCGCCTGCTGCCTGTCGCTCGATGGTGAGGCGCTGAATTGGCCGGGCGGCATGCGCGTTTAGCACGTTGTAATCGGGTCCATAATTATAGACCACGTTATTTTTAACGGTGATGTTGGTCACGTTCACCGTATTATTAATATAGGTAACGTTCTGTGTTGGCGGAAAGATGCGATCGCGCAAGACCGGCTCACCAATAAAACGAACATCAATAAAGTTGTAGTACTGCGGGCCGATATCGAATTCGACGTCTACCTGGCCACCAATGGGCTGTCCTTCATAAACAATCCCTGGACCGCGCGGCGGCAACGGCGCCCAGCCGACATAATCGCCACCAGTTCTCCACGAAACCCATGCTGGACCCCAGTCCAGATCGCTCCCGGGGAACCAAGTCCAGCCGTAATCCGCGAGATTAGCCCAGCGACCATAGTGATAGGTGGCCCAGCCGAAATCCTCATAGGAGATCCATGTCCATCCGTCATCAGTATAAGCCCAGTAGCCATCCGCGTACGGGCGCCAATTCGGGTCGCTCACCGCCACGTCGGGTTGCCATCCATAGCCGTAGTCTGCAGCCTCTATCCAGTTTCCACCCGAAAGATTGTTGTAAAAGAAATCGATGGATACGTCGGCTCCCGGCGCCTGCGGAAGAGCCGGCATAACTAAAGCAAACATACTTAATGCAAACAGAATTTTTTTCATAATTATGCGAAAAGGTTACGAGGCATTCGACTTCGCTGCCTCCCGATTTATTCATGTTGTGATTCGAAAACTGCATCTTCATCGCGCGTGTTCTGGTTACTAGGAAGCGACCGCCGGGCGCACCGCTGACGCGAGGTTAAGGAGGAAAAAAGATGTGCTCGAAAACTACCGCAACGCCACGTGATTAATTAAAGCGTTGCGATTCAGAAATCTCGATTCGCTTTCACTTTCATTTTACTTTTCCACCAGGCGTCCCTGAAGCATTGACTCGGGCAGCTTGAGAAGGATCCACTCCAATCGTGACGTTAACAGTCATGCCAGGTTTGAGCGCGGCAATAGTTGCTCTCTGCCCGTTTACAGTGACCTCCGTAAATTGCGTGATCGTGAATGCTCGTGTCGTTTTCTCCTCTGTCACAGTGATCGTGTTCCCGGTCACGTTGGAAATAACTGGAGCTTGATATTTCGGCGCCGGAAAGGCTTTCTTCTTCTTGCCTCCGGCAAAGGCTGGAGGAGTCGCCAAGGCAACAAGCAGAACAGAGACGACAACGAGCAGCCGCTTCTTCACCGCCTCCGTTTTAGCAGAGCCGCAGAAGAAATGAAGAACAAAGTGCTGGGTAGCAGCGTTAACCACAAAGAGATACAAACGGGAAGCTTGAAGAGAATTTCTCCGCCAGGAAGCAAGCACAAGCAAACACTGAAGCAGATTGACGCCGCTGCCGTGACTAGCAAATCGAAAAATAGCCCAGCGTTAACGCTGGGTAAACAGATTCACCATAAGCGAGTCCCATTGAGGGACGACAGAATGTATCAACCGAGCATCGATTGCTCGTACGCAAAACCGTGCTTCTTAAGCATCGCTACAAACTCCTCGCGAAAGGATCGTGTTCGATGATGCGCAGCCTGATTCCGAATGTAAGCCACGGTAGCGTCCACGCCAGAAACCCCGACGCTGAATGCGCCGTAGCCTTCCTGCCAGGCGAACGAACGCATCTTCGGAAATGTTTCTCGAATCCATTTAGATGAATTTCCTTTCAGAAGCTGCATCGCTTTAGCGAGGGACAATGTCGCCGGCAGAGAGAGGAGAACATGGACGTGATCGCTCGCTCCGCCAATGGCGAATGCCTTGATCTGATTTTGTTTTGCAATGCCGCC
>QHNF01000260.1 GCA_003218345.1 Verrucomicrobiota bacterium
TGCCTTTGACGGCAACGGAGATCCAGCAGGAGCGGACGTTGGCGGCGGACTGGAACCCGCCGCTGCTTGTGCTGCGGGAGAAGCAGCGGGTGGCGACGTGGCAGAAGAAGCCGGCGGCGCTGGCGAACCTGCATTTGGTGGAGGAGGACTTGTTTTTGCGCCGGCCGGAGCCGCGCTCGGGGCAGGTGGACCGCCCTGCGGCGCGGGCGAGGCTGCAGGACTCGCTCCTCCTACGGGTGGAGCAGCCTGCTGTTCTGCTGGCGCGCGCGCGCCAATATTCGCGATATCCTGGCCCATGCGCGCCTTCCCCAGAAAAACCGGCCGCTCGAAAATGTAATCGCGCGGCGCGCTGCGGCGATCACCCCATTTTCGCTCGATATCGGCTCCCGCGTAATCGGCGCGTACTTGCTGGCTATGACAATAGATGCAGCCGTTTGCCGCATAAACGTGCCGGCCGCGCTCGACCATTCCCGATTGCGGCACCGGATAGATATCCGTGCCTTCCTCGTCGGATTGAGGATTAAGGTGCCCAATTTGCCAATTTGGAATGACCGTTAGCCCCACCCAGGAGAACGCGAAGGTTCCGAAGATTCCTAGAAAAAGCGGGGCTAGTCCTTTCATAAATGCGCTTCGGAGCCTTCCTCTTCAACGGGGTTTAGGAATGTGGGCACTGTGGATTTTCGGCCCAACCCCAGAAGCATCAGTCCAAAATGATACGCAAAGATAAAATGCGAAGTGGTGAGCAAAATGCCCGATAAACTGCGTCCGCGAAGGTAGGGCAGCACTGATTCGGTGCTCTCGCTGAAAGCAAGGGAGGGATCTTCCATGCTCGCACCTTGAGTAAAGCCGCCCGCGAGAAGCATGAGCGTCATCAGCCCAATACCATAGGCGGATGCCCAGAAATGGAGCTTGATCAGTGACGCGTAGCGCCATTCGCGCCCAATCAGCCGCGGCACGATATAGTACATTGAGCCGAAAATTACCATGGTAAAGAACGCGTAAAGACCCAGATGCGAATAGGCAATGCTCGCCTGAGTGAAGTTCACGTAACGCGCCACTGAGCGCAGTGAAATCAAAACACCCACCAGACTGAAGACGGTGTAAGACATCGCGCCGAACACGGTAAAGCGAAGCGTCGGGCTATAGCGCATCAGCGGAAAATAGCCCTGCATCGTCATGTGATGATTCAGGCCGACAGTAGCGACAGGAATGATGGTTAGAATAGTCGCCGCGATGCTGGCAGTGACCATCCACGCCGGGAACGGTCCATCAACGAGCCGCTGCATTCCGGTCCAGCTCGAAAAAAGCGCGTAGCTCCAAAAACCGATCGCCGCGAGATGATAACTGTACACCGGGCGACCGATCACTTTGGGAATCATGTAGTATGCGGTGCCGAGACCGATCGCGCCGAACCACAGAAACAGCAGGTTATTCGCGTACCACCAGCCGACAGCCGCTTGCAATACTCCCTGCACCGGAACGACGAAGAGCATCAACTGGCCAGCCGCGTACAGCCAGGGGAACCAGAGGAACGCGCCGAGCAAATACCATTGGGTTATGTAAATTTGTTCGCCGCGCCGAAAGCGAAACATCAGCACAGCCCACGAGGCTACGAGCGTATAAGCGACAAAAAGAATGATGGCTGCGTAGCCGGGAAACTCGAGCCATTGATAACCGGTACTATCGCCGAGGAGAATTCCACACACGCCTAACAAAACACCTAGGTTCCAAAACCCTGCGCCCGCAACCAACAGCAGTGGATATCGCAAAACCGTCCGGCACAATCGGGCCATCAGCCAAATGGCGGTGCCGATACCGGCCATCGACGCCCAGCCGTATACCATCACGTTCATGTGGGCGGGCCGCACACGTCCCCACGTGAGAAAACTGATGTCGGAAAGCAGGTCTGGCGTGTGCAGCTTGAACGAAACGAAACCGGCGAGCAGCGTGCCGATGATTAGCCATGCCATCGCCGAGGTGTAAAACATTAGCACCGGCACGCGCGTTGAGGCGTCGATCAGCGCGCGCTCCAACTGCCCTGCGTCGCCTGCGGCGGCGGAAACTGACGGTTCTTTCAATGGGATTCCGGTGGCGTTCATGTGGCGTTGAAGCGTTAAAGCGCGAGACGGAGATTTTTGGAGTACGCGAATTTGTCCGCACTTTGGTCCGCACTTTGTAATGCTCGGCGGATACGGTGCCCACAGAGTAGTGCATGCGTCTCGCTTGCTGACTTCGGCCTGCGCAAGCCAGAGGCTCGCGCTACATTTGCGTGTGGCGTAAAAATCCTCATGGAGTTTTGGCCGGACTGGGTGGAGCCGAGGCGGCCGATCGCGACTGAGCAGTTGGCGAAGGTGAAGGCGGAGCTGGCCCCGACGGCGGTGCAGCCGGTTGCAGAGAACCGGCCGGCGCAGGCGAAGCGGAAGCGGCTGGGCCCTGCGGTTCCGGCGCGGCGATGGGACCGCCTGGCGTTGGCTTTTTTTTCGCCAGCTCGGCAACTGTCAATTCCATGGCGCGACTGATCGGAATGCGGGCAACGCCTTTATTCTTGTCGACCCAACCATATGTATTCAGTGCCTTCTCCGCTTCCTCGTGCAAGGTTTTCAAATCATCGATGCGCTTTTTTGCCCGCGTCTCTTCGTAATCGCTTCTGCGCGGCGCAGGGCCAATCACTGCGAGCACGATCACACCGAAAAGTGCAAAGAGAAGTACGATCCCGAACCACGTGGAGAATGGCGCGCGTGAATGCGCGACCTGGCGAAGAGATTCGGTGTCGGCCATCTCAGTTGACTAATTTCAAAGATTCAACCAGGCGCGGGTCGCGCACTGGAAAGAGAGACGTCCTGGCCACGACTCGTAGATAAACGAACCCGAGCGTGGCGCCGATGGCGATGAGGGAAAGCAAATCCCAGATGCTGACGTGCACGCCGGTGCCATGTAACGCAGGCAAAACGACGATATACATGTCGAGCATTTGCATGCACACAATCCATCCAGCCACGTAACAAAGCCGGTGGGGTTCCTTCTTAATCGAGCGCAAGAGCAAAATCGCGAAAGTCCCAAAGAAGCGCCCGACCACGAGGAGCATGCTTAGCGCCCACCATGATTCGGTGTTCCGAGTGATAAAAAATTGCGTCTCCTCCGGGATATTCGCATACCAGATGAGCATGTATTGGCCGAAACCGATGTAGGCCCAGAAAATGCAGAAGGCGAGCGGCGTGACGATGTCCTTCAAATAGCCGGCCTGGCGCAGGGCCGTAATCACCAGGACGAGCAGCGACATTGAACTGCCGGCTGCGCCCGCGAAGATGTACACGCCGAACATCGTGGAGAACCAGCGGTAGTTCAGACTCATCAGCCAATCGAATGCGCCGAAGGTAAGACAAAGCGCGAACATCGGCAGACTAATAAACGCGACCTTGCGCATCCAGATCGTGAAGCGCGGATTTCCATCCTTGTCCTGTTCCACGGAGAAGCGGCGCAGAGCGAGCGCTGCCAAAATAAAAAAACCGAGGAACAAGACGGCGCGCCCAAGAAAGAAATACCAATTGAGATAGGCGCGTTTTTCGTCGAGCGAGGCTTCAGCTCCCGGCGGGATATCCATCCAAGCATAGAGATGGTGACGGAGTAGAAGAACCGGCACAAAAAGAATCGCCAGCACCACGAGCAATGCCGCAATATTTTCCAACTGGCGGCGCACAACTACCGACCAGTCGGCGTCAGTGGCGTGATGGACGATCGTCCAGAAAAAGCAGCCGGCGCAAAGCGTAAAGAAAAATGCAAAGGCAAAGAGCCATGAATAACTGAATTGATGCGGATTCAGGAACGCGCCTACAGCGCAGAGCGCCAGCGCCACCACAGCAATCAACCCAAGGAGAAACGAAAGGCCTGCAAAGCGGCTGCTTTCGAAATATTCGCCTTCCGGCTTTGGCACGGCCTGTGAACGCTCGCTCATGGTTTCTCCAGTTCGGCGCGATGGTCCTCTGGAACGTCCGCAATCGGCGCGTTTTGACTCCGCTGTAATGCGCGCAGGTAGGCAATGATCGCCCAGCGATCGGGTACAATGATGTTTGGGCCGTAAGCCATCATGGTGTTTTTGCCGTTGGTGATCGTATTGAAAATTTCGCCGTCAGACATCTTGCGGATTCGTTCATCCTGAAGCGAAACCACGGTCGCGAGGCCGTACTGTTTGGTGATCCCGTTACCCGCCGCAGCGGCGCCATGACACATCGCGCAAGTGATATTGAAACGCTGTTGGCCGCGCTCCATCAACTCACGCGTGGCGGTAATTGGAATGCCTGTTCCCCAGTGATCGCCCATTTTGCCGGTGTTGTAGTAATCAGTGCCGGCGCCAAAACCCGCATGCGGATGCGACCAAGGACCGACTGCGGTTGCCAGCGGCTCGATGCCCTCCGGCTTCGGCATCTCATAACCAATCGGAACCGTGCCTGAAACCGGCAAACGTGGGCCGCGGCCATCTGCAAAGAGATTCAGCGGCGCTTGTGCGCGCACTTTCATCTGGCGCACCATATCGGGAAAAAGCTCGAGCGGCGGGCCGGTGCTCGTTTGCCCGCGAAACCCAAACACCGCGATGATCGCGATAGTGCACAGAAGAAAAATCACCAGAAACCCGCGCAACATAGTCAGTCCTCGTGCACAATGGT
>QHNF01000261.1 GCA_003218345.1 Verrucomicrobiota bacterium
CCTATGGCCGGCGTTTGCAGAATGAGAAGAAGGGCACGGAAGCAATGGAAATCTTCCAGGCCGTCGCCAAGCGGTTTCCGCAAACTGTCTATGGACATTTGGCGGAGGCCCGCATCAAGTCCGCGGCCGGCGACTTTGCTGGCGCCGCGGCGGAGGCAACACAGGCACAGAATGCCTCTCCTACCGATGCGCAGAAGCAAAGCATCAAAGCGCTGATCGATCGGCTGCAGTCAAAACAGGATATCAACAAATAGAGGCAGGCCGGCTCAAGCGATCCTCGGACGTGGAATGATGGTGTTTGGCGGGGCGTTTACAGCCGGGAGCCTGATGTTGCAAGGGACGCGCCGGCGGATTTCGCGAGGTTGGCTACCACCCATCGCTGTTGCCGTGGCTGCGGCATTTCGCGCGGCGAGTGCGGCTGATGCGCCGCCGTTATTTCCCGAACCGATGAGCGGTGCCGAGATTCAACTCGCTCTGCAGAAACTCAATGTGCTTGGCCGCGTCCTCTACATCGCTGCCCATCCCGACGACGAAAACACAAACCTGATGGCGTTCTGGGCCAAC
Organism: Verrucomicrobiota bacterium; assembly: GCA_003218345.1. GTDB lineage: Bacteria > Verrucomicrobiota > Verrucomicrobiia > Chthoniobacterales > UBA10450 > Udaeobacter. The sequence goes on from QHNF01000261.1 coordinate 565, forward strand.
GGCTCACTTTACGAGACGGCCTACCTTTCGATCACGCGCGGAGATGGCGGTCAAAATTTGATCGGACCGGAATTACGCGAGCGACTCGGCATTATTCGAACAGAGGAATTGCTCGCCGCCCGACGGCTTGATCACGCCCAACAATTCTTCTCACGAGCGGTCGATTTCGGATTTTCAAAGACGGCGGAGGAGACTCTGCGGATCTGGGATCACGACAAGATTCTTTCCGACGTGGTTTGGGTGATTAGGAAATTTCGGCCGGATGTAGTGGTGACTCGTTTTAGTCCCGAGGACCAACTGACTCATGGACATCACACTGCTTCGGCGATTCTGGCGCAGGAGGCGTTCGCGGCCGCGGGCGACCCAAAGCGATTTCCAGAGCAACTGGCTTTGGTGAAACCATGGCGCTCGGCACGGCTGGTTTGGAACACGTCGCCCTTTTTCTTCTCGAACCGGAACCTGCCGTTCGATCCAACCGGTCTCACCGTCTTGGAAGCTGGCGGTTACAATCCGCTTCTCGGGAAAGCCTACACAGAAATTGCGGCGGCCAGCTTGAGCATGCACAAGAGCCAGGGCGTGGGCAGCCCGCCGCGGCGCGGCGCGCGAAAAGAATATTTCAAACTGTTAAGCGGCGAGCCGATGACGAACGGGCTTTTCGACGGTATCGATGCGAGTTGGTCGCGGGTCGCGGATTCGGAATCGATTGCCGCGACGATTCTTCAGATCATCTCGGAATTCCATCCAGCCGATCCGGCTGCATCAGTAGCGGCGCTATTGGAACTCCGGCGAGCGTTGAGCGGACTTAAGGATGAGGGTTGGGTTCCGGAGAAGAAAACGGAGCTGGATCAGATCATCGCCGCGTGTCTCGGGTTGCATGTGGAAGCGTCGACGGCTAACGAGAGCATCACGCCGGGACAGACCGCAACTATCAAACTGGAAACAATTAATCGTTGCAATATTCCCGTCACGCTGCAGGAAGTGCGATTTCCTCTTTCGGGCGACTCGATGCGACTCGATACGACGCTTCCGACTAACGAACTCGTCACGAAAGATCTGTCGTGCAAGATTCCAGAGAACACGCCTTATTCTCAGCCCTACTGGCTTCGTCAGCCGGGAACGCTCGGCACCTTTGCGGTCGATGATCAGAAACTTATCGGCCTGCCGGAAAACCCGCCTCATCTTCCAATGGAGATAACGCTGCAAGTTAGCGGGCAGGAACTTCGTTATGTTGTCGACACGAGATACCGGACGGTGGATCCGGTGGCGGGCGAATTGAGACAACCAATAGTTATGGCGCCGCCCGTTTTCACGGATTTCGCCAATGGCGTGATGATGTTCGCTACAAATCAACCGAAGTCCGTCCCAGTGCGTGTGACTGCGGCCACCGGACCAGTTAAGGGACAACTCAAATTAAGCGCGCCCGATGGCTGGCACGTCGATCCCGCCGCTGTGCAGATCGATCTGAAGGAAGCCAATGCCGAGGCGGTGGCGGCATTTACGGTCAAGCCGCCGGAGCAAAATAGCGAGGGAAGGTTGCGCGCCGTCGCTTCCATCGACGGTCGTGAATATTCCTTCGGACACGTGCGCATTTCGTATCCGCACATCGGCGTTCACATCCTGATGCCAACGGCGGAAGTCAAAGTGGTTCGCGCGGATATTCGCAAGAAAGGTGAGCGCCTTGGTTACATTCCTGGTGCGGGTGACGATGTTCCGCAGAGCCTGCAACAGATCGGTTATACGGTGAAGATGTTAAGCGATGGCGATATCACCGCGAAGAACCTGGCGCAGTTCTCTGCCGTAGTGCTCGGAATCCGCGCCTACAACACAGACGATCGAATATCCACCTGGCTGCCGGAGCTATTTGCGTACGTAAAAAATGGGGGAGTCGCAATCGCCCAGTACAACACCACGGCCGATCTCAAAACCACGGAGATGGCGCCTTATCCATTGGAAATTTCGCGCGACCGCGTGACGGACGAAAATGCTGAAGTGCGGATTCTGGACCCCGATCATCCACTCATGAACACGCCGAATAAAATCACGTCGAAAGATTTCGAGGGCTGGGTGCAGGAACGTGGGCTTTATTTCCCTGACAAGTGGGATCCCGCCTGGACGCCGATTCTGTCGTGCAACGACCCGAAAGAAAAGCCGCTCGATGGTGGCCTGCTCGTCGCGAAGTCGGGCAAAGGCTTCTTTATCTACACGAGTTATTCGTGGTTTCGGCAGTTGCCGGCCGGCGTTCCGGGGGCGTACCGCTTGTTTGCCAATATGGTGTCGCTCGGAAAATGAGCCTGCGTGATAACGAGCCGGACGCGCGTTCTTGGCGCAAAGCATATGGCTTGGCGCTTTCCCTGT
>QHNF01000262.1 GCA_003218345.1 Verrucomicrobiota bacterium
AATCATAGGGTGAAACTTTGGAAAGCATCGGATGCACGCCCGGACAGTGATAACACTCAGAATAGTTTTCGAAGATTAATTTCCAATTCGCCTGTACGTCGTAATCGATCCGTTTCGCTGAACGCAGCTTCGGCAAATTCCAATGCGAGAATTTTTCTGCCAGGGGTGCGAACCATTTGTCCAACGGGATGTAGTCCCGATTGGATCGGGATGTCGAGGCGGCCGCCAGGTTCACGAAGATGAATCCTTCCCACAGGCCGAGGTGCACCGGGTGTAATGAATAATCAGCCTTATCAAAACCGGGAACATCATCCATGTGCGGCGCACCAATCAGTCGCCCGTCGAGTGCGTACGTCCATGCGTGATAAGGACACTGAATCGCGGACAAATGTCCGTTTCTATCTTCGCGAAGTCGGGTGCCACGGTGACGACACACATTGTAAAAGCCGCGCACATCTCCGCCTTTATCACGAACGATGATCAAAGATTCGCTAGCGACCTCCGCGAGAAAATAATCGCCAACTTCAGCAAGCTCGCTTTGGTGCCCAACCAAGACCCAGTGTTTCGAAAAAATCTTCTCTTGCTCCTGTGCAAAAATCTCCGGTGAAACAAAGTACTCTTGCGCGAGCGTCTTAGCGCCAGCAGCGAAGCTCTCGACCGTTTTGCGGAATGCTGTGATCATCGCGAGGCATAAATCCTAGCCACAGATCGACACAGATAAACACCGATTTGGAAAATTCCTGGCTTCCTGGCTTCCAGATTCGGTTCTCTGATCCGTGAAAATCCGTGTTCATCCGTGGCTAAAGCCAGTGCGGTTCGCTCTTACTTCAAGACCTGCTGATGAAACTCGTACCAATCCTCGAGATTATTCAGGTTCACCGCGTCCTTTGGAGCGGAAGTGTCATCGGAGATGCCGCACGCACTTAGAATGCCCTTGCGCGTCTCATCGTCAGCATTATAACCGCGCACCGCAGAGTTATGCTTCTCGATCGCGTCTCGATTTAGCGACTTTGCGTTCTTCTTTACCCAGGCCTCGAATTCGGGGTAAGTCGGTTTGTTTTGCTTGATGTAATCTTTTACCGCTTGCTCTTCGAGTCCGAGCGCGGCAAGAGTCATCGCATCGAAGCCCTTGCCGACGGCCGGGTAACCCGAAGCAAGTTTACCCACAGCCTCCAGAGAGACCTTTTGCCAAAGACGCGGGAGATGCACAGCGCCAAGTGGACCGGCAATGCCGGAGCTGATCATTGGAACATAGGTGTCGCTCATAATAATCGTTTTTCGTGTTAATATTTTGATTCGCACCCGCCTGGGGCCGGCGAATGCTTGGAGAAAATTTAGACTAAATGAGCCAAAGGCGCGAAGACAATTCAATTCACCCACGATCGTGCATTAGACAACCGGCTTGGAAGGTGGCGACAGCAGCAGCGGTGTCGATGTTTCTTTCACCGCAACGCACGCGTGGTCGCAGCCAGTGCCCGGAACGTTGGATGTGCACTGAAATGAAGGCGCCTCAGATTGCAGTGCAGCTCCGCAAATGGCCCTTCAAGTCCATACTTACCAGCCGCAAACATTTGCCCCTTCCGATGGGCAACGTTGTTTGTAGCGTTTTGTTCGACGTCCTCGTTGCCCCACTGCGACCGGCAGTTGCGGCGAAATCCCGCAAATAATTCTTCCTGCTTAGGAAGATGAAGCAAGCCGCTCATAGCGGCCGCTACCAAGAAATAAAACTAATCCGAGATCCCGGAGTATTTGCATCTGTTGCCGGAGCTTTTCGCGCACGTGCCGATTGTCAGGGAATCGGTCCACAGCGAGCGGTGCGCACGCGGCGAAAACATCATCCATCGAAAACGTATTGCTCTTGATGCGCGAAACTCCTTCTAGCGTAAGTTGTAGCCATCCCGAGAAACTGTTTATCAAGCGTGAGTAATCTCTGGGCCGCAGTTCGACGCGTCGCGGAGCTTCAAGGTCTGCCGCCTGCAGCACAATTGGCCGGGGCAGCGCCGCTCGAAGTTTCTCCACAGGCTCTCGTAATTCATCGAGGTCTTGAACTGTCCAGAGTTGTGGTTGCGGACTTTTTCCGAATCCCGCGAGCAGCATCCGGCGCAACGCTCGAATTTCTGATGCGCTTGTTAATTGATAACCACATTCGCGATTCCGATGCATACCCGAATGGGTTGCATTCGCTGACGTGATGAGCGCACGCTTATTGTCGATCAGATAAACTTTCGCGTGTAATGAACTAAGACTCAGAATTCCTCCAGCGCGCTCAGCCAGTGCGCGCAGAGCCTTCAAGTCCGACGCCTTGCTTGCAAAATCCACGAGCAACGTGCGAGTGAGCAGCGTAATCGAAATCTCCTCGTTGAGCTGTGAGACAGCCCGATACAAATGCTCTCCGATGTATGGACTCGAAATCGCCAATGTTGATTTGCAATCGTTTAAGGCAGATTTCAGCTATCGATCTGTTGGGGAGAGGACGATCATTTAAATATTATGGGCGATCGCCTCGCGCGTTTCGGCAGGAAGAGCGGACATCTTTTGCATTGTTAACTCGCCGACACGAAACTCGTCGCCGGGTGATTCGCCTGCGTCCCAGTCTATTTTAATAACACGCAGGTTTTTCGCGTCGGTGTACACTTCCTGAACCACGCCGCCACTTACTTCAATAATGAGCGTCTTCATGCGCTCGGTATACCGCTGATACCGGTTCAAATCCATTCCCATCGTAAAACTCGGTTTTGTTATTCCATTCCAGTTCAAGCCCGATTCCGTTTTTGAAGCAGTCGACTTTGTGCGTCGGGCTGTCGTAAACGCTTTCGTCGACCCGAATCTGTGTTGCGAACTTCCGTTCAGTCCAGCCGCGAGCCGTGAACGCACGATCGATCGATGCTGAGACCTGGCTTCTTCCGCCGCCACCAACTGCAATATGACTCTTCTGAAGTCGAAACTTTGTTAGCACAGCGACGATATCGTTCCATTCCTCGCGAAAATCGGTGTGTAAAACTGCTGATGCATGTCGCCACTCGTGTACTTCGTAATTTTTGCGAACGAATCTCGGGAAATCACTGAGCGCCACGAGCCGGATTTACTTCGCCGGCGTAGATAGATCCAGAAATTAAGATGAAATGTTTCACCGGGCGATAAAACGAAACAGGAACGTGGACAGCACTAGAATCCACAATATCGCGGACCTTGGCTGTTACTTGTTCCGTAGGGACGCTTCTTCGCCGAGTACTACCGCTTCTGCGGCCAGAGGTGCTGTCGTAAAGAGGTCAGCTAACCTCTGAAGCTCGTTACTGGCCGCGATCGCTCCCAAGCCTGCCAAATCGAAAAGCCGCTTCCCAGTCAGCGATAAAATCATG
>QHNF01000263.1 GCA_003218345.1 Verrucomicrobiota bacterium
CGATGCACGCGTGGGTGCGTCTGTATCGCAAGCGCATGCGGGTGTTAAGCGTCGAGGACGTGGGAGACAACGGGAATGCAAAAAATGGACGAGGAGACTAAGACACGATGTGATTAGTAACGCGCGATGCATTATTGGAAATTGCGCGTTATTCACGCTAGAAGTTAATCCTCATGGCGGAACAAGGCGGGACCCAAACGATTACATCGACAAGCGATCAGCAGAAGAGTGTCCCGGTTGTCACGGTCGAGAGCTTTTACGATTCCCACGCTGAAAAGCTTCAAATGAAGCTGGAAGGGCCGCGCGTTGGCTTCCATCGGAAAATTCGCGAGCCCACCATCAACCGCCCCGGCCTCGCGCTCTCGGGCTTCTACACTTATTTCGCCGAGAAACGCGTGCAGGTGCTGGGTGCAGCCGAGCATTCTTACCTGAAAAGTTTGACTTCGAAACTGCGCATACAGCGATTTCAAAAATTATGTGAGCGCAAAATCCCGTGCCTGGTGATGTCGCGCGGGTTTCATCTTGCACCGGAGTTGCTGGCCGTCACCGCGGACGCAGAAATCGCAGTGTTTCGCACGCCAATGATCACCATGAAGTTCATTAATGCGGCGACGATCGCGTTGGAAGTCGATTTTTCGCCGACTGTGACGGAGTTCGGCAGCATGGTGGATATTTTAGGCGTGGGCGTTTTGATCCGGGGCGCGAGCGGCATCGGCAAGAGCGAATGCGTCCTTGGGCTGATCGAGCGCGGGTACAGCCTCGTGGCGGATGACGTGACGCGGATCACTTCGCTGGAAGGGCGCGAGCTCATGACTACGGCGCCCGAGCTAACTCGCAATCACATGGAAGTGCGCGGCATTGGGATTATCGATGTCGCAAAAGTTTTCGGCATCGGCAGTATTCGAGTCGAAAAGCGTCTGGATTTGGTCGTCACACTCAAGGAGTGGCACGATGTGGAGGAGATGGATCGGATTGGGCTTGACCGCGAATATTATGAGATCCTTGGACTTCAAGTGCCGCATGTGACGATCCCGGTCAGGCCGGGCCGCGACATGGCGCGCTTGATCGAAGTGGCGGCGATGGATCAAAAATTGAAGGGCCTGGGGCAAAACAGCGCAGTCGATTTCAATACGAGGCTACTCAGTTTGATGGAGCAGAAAGGAGCAACGTAATGGGCTTGCTGTATCGAAGAGCGAGCCGCACGGCGACTGCCCAGAAGATCGAGAAAGAAATTTCAATCGTGAACCGGCTGGGTCTGCACGCACGCCCGGCCGCTATGTTTGTGCGCATCGCGAGCCGTTATCGCTCCGAAATTTGGGTGTCGAAAGAAGGGGAGGAGGTAAATGGCAAAAGCATCATGGGCCTGATGATGCTGGCTGCCGGGCAGGGATCGAAACTGCGCATCCGCTGCGAGGGACCAGATGCTGACAATGCCATGGAGGAGCTTGAGGGATTGATCAACGCGAAGTTCAACGAAGAGTGAGCACGCTGTGTAAGGCGTATGAGACCTCTACGACTCATATGGCTTATGGTGATGTTTGACATCTGCTTTACTCTCGCAAGTGAATGGGCGACAACTCGCAGCAGGAAGTCCGGTTTGAAGGAGCAGGCGTATCCCCTGGAATCGCCTGTAGCAAGATTCATGTCGTGCGCGATGACTTTGATGATATCACGCGTTATCGCATCGCGCCTTCCCAAGTCACGGACGAAATCGGGCGTTTCGAAACAGCGCTCATTCAAACGCGTATGCAGATTCTGGAGATGCAGCAGCGCATCGCAGAATCGATCGGGACAAAGGATGCTGCCATCTTCGATGCTCATCTGCTCGTAGTCGAGGACCACACGTTAATCGACGAAGTGCTTCGGAAGCTGGAGACCGACCTGTGCAATGTCGAATGGGTTTTCCAAGAAGTCGCCACACGTTACGCCGAAACCCTGAATAAAATTGACGATCCCTACCTGCGAGAGCGCGCACTCGATATCCAGGACGTAACAAAGAGGGTGATTCGCAACCTTCAGGGGAAAGCTCCCAAGACATTTCTCGCCTTGACCGAGCCGCACATTCTTGTTGCGCACAATCTTACTCCTTCGGATACCGCAAGCATGGACCGGGAGAAAGTGCTCGGGATCGCTACTGACTTGGGCAGTCGGACATCGCATACGGCGATTTTAGCGCGTTCTCTCGACATTCCGGCAATCGTCGGCTTGCACGATGTCACCGCAAAACTCGAGACCGGTCAGCACGTGCTCCTCGATGGGAGTGATGGCTGGCTAATTATCGATCCGACGCCAGAAACGCTTGCGCGTTACGCGGAGATCGAATCAAGACGCGCCAGAGTTGTGGCGCAACTGAAAGAGTTGCGCGAGACAACCTCGACCACGCGCGATGGCCGTCACATTGTCCTCTCGGCCAATATCGAACTCCCGGAAGACGTCGATGCAGTAGCGGCCAATGGCGCGGAGGGAATCGGACTTTATCGCACGGAGTTCCTCTATTTGAATCGCACGACTCTGCCAACCGAGGACGAACAATACGAAGTTTATCGAAAAGTCGCGGAGCGCGTTCGGCCCAATCCGCTGATTATTCGAACATTTGATCTCGGCGGCGACAAATTAGCCCCTGGCACGGTGGATATCAGTGACGAGTTAAATCCCTTTCTTGGCTGGCGCGCAATCCGCTTTTGTCTCGAGAACATAGACATCTTCAAAACCCAGTTACGCGCTATTCTTCGTGCGAGCACCGCCGGCAACGTAAAAATCATGTTTCCCATGATCTCCGGCTTGCACGAATTGCGCCGCGCCATCGCTGTGCTTGCCGAGTGCAAAGAGGAGTTGCGCGACTCGAAAATTGAGATCGGCGAAAAAACCGAGGTTGGCGCGATGATCGAAATCCCCAGCGCCGCCATATCTGCGAATGTGCTCGCGCCCGAGGTCAATTTTTTCAGCATCGGAACAAACGAGGTTGATTTTTTCAGCATCGGAACAAACGATCTGATTCAGTACGCGCTTGCGGTCGATCGCGTGAATGAGAAAATCGCGCATCTTTACGAGCCAACCCATCCGGCAGTACTGCGTTTGCTCAAAATGGTCGCCGACGCGGCGCATGCAAACAACATCTGGGTAGGTGTCTGCGGAGAAATGGCCGGAGATGTCGCGCTCGTCCCACTTTTGCTGGGTCTCGGCATGGACGAGTTGAGCGCCGGCGCAACCTTGGTCCCGCGAGTCAAGCGCGCGGTGCAAAGCCTGGCCATTCCCGAATGCCGCGAGCTAGTCGAGGAAACACTCAAGCTCGACACCGGCTCGGAGATTCTGGCGCGTTGCCTGGAATTAGCGGACAAGCATTACGGTGATTTGCTCGGCTGATCTAGCGGCGCGTGTGCTCACGCGCAGGACGCTCGATTTGCGGCTGGAGGACAGCCGCCACTACACGAGTCATTCCTCCGCTTCCGGATCGGGCTTTAGCCCCTCTTCCTCCATCTTGCGCAAAACGTCGCTCATATCGTCCACTTCATCCCAGACATCTTGACTCACATAAATCGGAGCCTTCTGCTGGGTAGCCATCGCGATGCAATCGCTCGGCCGTCCATCGAGCTCGATGATCTTTTTCTGCTGCAATTCGTTTTGTACCCGAATGATGACCCGCGCGTAGTAGGTGGCATTTTTCAGATCATTGATAATGACCCGCTCCACTGTTGCGCCGAGGGCCGTCATTAAATGACCCATCAGATCGTGGGTGAGCGGGCGCTCCTTCGTAATCTGACGCATGAACATGGTGATCGCGCTGCCCACCGTCTGGTCGACGTAAATAATGAACACCTTGTCGTTGTTTCCGATAAACACCGCGCACCCGCCGCTTGTCGGCAATACTGCTCGCACCTGCACCTCAATCACCGTTTTGTTCATCAGGCGAACGGTACCCGTGCGAACATGAAAAACAAGCGATGCGCGTGAAGAGTAGTGCGAGCCTCTGGCCCGCCGCGGCGGGCGGTACGCATGTCCTACTTCGCAGCAAAAGTTTTTACGAAATTTTCGCGATGGAGACTTGCACGTTCGGAACCCTGATTGAATATGAGTTTTTGCGGCTTGCCGCCGCATGACGAATCGAAATGAAAAACGAGTGGGACCTTGAGTCCGCCATCGCTACCTACAACGTGGAGGGGTGGGGCAATGGTTACTTTAGCGTCAACAGCTCCGGCAACGTCGAGGCGAAGCCGTTACAGGGCAAGGGCGGTTCCATCGACCTCCTCGAAGTTGTAAACGAAGCGCGCGCACGAAATCTCAGTTTTCCCTTGGTAATCCGGTTTCAGGATTTACTGCGACACCGGGTGGAATCGGTGAATCGCGCCTTTCAAACGGCGATTACGGAGTTCGGGTATCGCAACGAATATCGCGGTGTTTTTCCTATTAAAGTCAATCAGCTACGCGAGGTGATCGAGGAAATTGTCGATGCGGGCGAACAATTTCATTTTGGCCTCGAAGCTGGCAGCAAACCGGAATTGGTTGCTGCGCTCGCCATGCAGAAGGACCCCGAAAGCTTGATCATCTGCAACGGTTACAAAGATCGTGCTTTCATTCGCATCGCGCTGCTTGGCTGCAAACTTGGCAAACGGGTCATCATCGTCGCGGAAAAGCTAGAAGAGCTCGAGCAGATCATTCGCGCGTCGAAGGAGGTGGGCGTCGAACCGTACATTGGTATTCGTGCTCGCTTGTACAGCAAAGGCTCTGGCAAATGGTCCCCCAGCGGTGGCGAGAACGCCAAATTCGGTCTCGATACAACCAATCTCGTTGCTGCCAGTCAGATGTTGAAAGACGCTGGCCTCACACAATGCCTCAAGCTCCTTCATTTCCATGTTGGATCGCAGGTGCCGGATATTTCGACGATCAAGCGCGCCGTGCGCGAAGGTGCACGCTACTACGCGAAGCTTTGCAAACTCGGGCACCAGCTCGGTTATCTCGATGTGGGCGGCGGTCTCGGCGTTGATTACGACGGCTCACGCAGTGATTTCGACAGCTCGACCAATTATTCGCTTCAGGAATACGCCAATGACGTTGTCTGGAATATCATGGACGTGTGCGATTCCGAAGGCGTCGCACACCCCACCATTGTGAGCGAAAGTGGACGCGCAATTGTCGCGCACCATTCCGTCCTCGTGATGGAAGCGTTTAGCTCCATCGAGAAAACTGCGCCAAAGCTTAAGGTCGAAGCCAGCGAGAAGGACCATAAGCTAGTAGGCGATATCCTCGACGTGAAACAACGCTTAAAGCGCGGAAATCGCCTCGAGAGCCTTCACGACATCCAGCAGATCAAGGAGGAAGCGCAGCAAACTTTCGATCTCGGCCTGCTTGATCTCGAATCGAAAGCAAAGATCGACACCGTTTACTGGCAGCTTGCGCATCAAATCGTCAACGTGTACCGCGGACTGCGTTATGTGCCCGATGAAGTAAAGGAGCTCGACACTTCGCTGGGCGATCAGTACATCTGCAATTTTTCTGTATTCCAGTCGCTTCTCGATCACTGGGCGCTCGGTCAGTTGTTCCCGATCATGCCCATCCATCGCCTCACCACGCCGCCCGATCGCCACGGCACCATCGTGGACATCACCTGCGATTCGGACGGCAAAGTCTCAAAATTTATCGACCTCCAGGACGTAAAGGAAACGCTGCCGTTACATCGCATCAACCCTGGGGAAATTTATTATCTCGGCGTTTTCATGGTCGGCGCTTACCAGGATATCATGGGCGACCTGCACAATTTATTTGGCCGCGTTA
>QHNF01000264.1:0-320 GCA_003218345.1 Verrucomicrobiota bacterium
GAATGCGTTCCGGCCATCAGTTCGTTCGGACCGCCGCCGTCGTAAACAACCGCACCTGTATCTCCATCATAACCGTGTAGCCGCTGGTCGCCATTTGCGCCATGCTCCTCCGTGCCAACCACCCATACAATCGTGTTGTTAGTGCCGTCCGTGGATGTGACAAAAGGCGAGCCGCACCCATTCCCAGTCCGACTCACGCTCCATCCACTCGCGATGGTGGGTGGATTAGTTGCAGTAATGCGGAAAGCCGAAAGTATGTTGGTGCTGGCGCGGAAAACGATATAGGTGCCCTGTTGGGTTCGATAGGTCGCCGCTGCTTG
>QHNF01000264.1:336-3893 GCA_003218345.1 Verrucomicrobiota bacterium
ATGAGACGTGGCTATCGGCCCGCTGATCCCGCCAAGGTTATCCCGATTAATCAAATACGCGTTGGCATCCTTGCCCAGTACGGCCACCAGATTGGAAGGCGTTGCGCCGGGCACGTCCACCAGCAACGGACCGGAGCCGCCGAGGTCCGAATCAAAATTATCAAGATCGAACCAGTTGAGAGGCACCCAGTAATCGGCGGGGGAGCCGGTAAAGATTGGCCCAGGTTGGAAGCGAATCACCGCTTCGCCGCCGCCCCAGTTGCCGCCAGTATTGAAGGTGTTTCCGGTAGTGATGAACGGGTTTATGCCGTCGCTGGCGACGCCACCGACTCCCCACACGCCCCCGCCGATGGCGCTGGTGGCCCATGCCGTTACGCTGGTTGGATTATCTATCGGCACGCCTACCAGCCAGCCATGAAAGAGGCTGCAATCCGCCATACTCCCATATCCAACATAAAGAATGTTACCCACGATGCCGAGCGCCGGTCGTTGCTGTTGGATCGAAGCAGTGAAGGTTATGCCATTGTATGTAGCTGTCGCGCCCACGTCCACGGGCCAGCCGCGATTGATGTCGCCTGTATCCACATTAACGGAAAAGATGAGATGTTTCTTAGTCTTGCCGCCGTCGGGCGTAGTCATTGCGTCCAAAAACAGCGCGCGAGAGGCGAGATCGACAATAGGCGTGCCGATGATGCCCATGGGATCAAACTTAGTGCATAAGAGATCGTCCGCCGACACCGGAGCGCCCACATTGGTTTGCCAAATAACGCTGCCGTCCACCGCGTCGAGCGCGTACACATTATTCGATTCAGTCACTGCAATGGCCAGTGCCCTGTCGCTTGGACCGCCATCGATGTAAAGCGGCTGGGCGTAAACGTCCCCGGAAATTGTCCCGTCAAAATTCATGTCGCGCGTCAGATTGGCCGCGGCGGCTGGCGTGAATGCCGAATCAACGTAAAGCCCGTCTCGCGAAGCATGGTTGTGATGCTGGATAACGTTCACCTGTGCGTTGGCTGGAACAACGCCACTCAAGAAAGCACCGCATAACCCAGCAACAACGAGCCGGAAAATGGAATGTGAATATGTCATAAATTTGTCACCAGTCCTGAGGCGCTCCGTTTCTTGTGCAGAACGCGCAAATTAAGGAACCCGCCTTCGCGAACCGGGTCTTCGCCCAACGCTACGGCGGGTCGAGAGGCTCCGGCGGGCAGGCGCGGACCCGAAATTCTTCGGGTGCTCGCGACCTGATGTCGGAGTTGAGAAGCGGATTTCTTTTTCATCTGTTGAGTTTGGGTAAGGACAGAGCTTTTACTTGAAGCGCGTCGAACACGTCGAGATATTTTTTGGTTTTTGCGATTCCCTTGGGCGCGTCTCCCATGCGCTTCGCGCAGGGCAAGCTTGGTCGCGCACTACGAATCACTGGTCCCCGCCTTTGCTGAAGCTACTCCGCAGGCATTCGCGAGCAGGCGGCGTGGCAGGCGAATCACCGCGATCACTATTTCTTTCAACGCGTTGGTGTGGGTGAGGGCTCGGCGCGGGCTAGGCCAGCTATTTCGACCACGGATGTCGCTAATAGCATGAATAACCAAGAATCGGTTATGGCTGGATTTGGTCGGTCCAAAGAAATTGCCGCGTCGCGATTGCATTGATTGCGACGGAGACGGCAAAAAGGGAGAGCTCGGGCACAGATATTTTCGCAGGCCCATTGCCTGCCAGCAGGAGAAACATCCAGGGAATCAGAATCATGGCGTAACGATACGAGAATTGCCAGCTTCCGGGATTTCCATGCAACCAGAGGACAAGCGTTAAAAGGGCGATCGCCGCCCAGGCCGCCACCTTGTATCGTCCGCCCTGGCGAAAAAGCAGATACAGAAACGGACTGGCAAGGATAATCGAACAGCCAAATGCGTCTGGGCGGATGTAAGGAAAATAGGCAATACTTTCAAACCCTTGAAACAGCATTGTGTAGATATTCCACGGAATAGCGTGAATCGAAAACAGCCCGTGCTCGTACCACGGTTCTTCGCGCACTCCTGGGATGTGAATGTAGCCAAAATCGAAAATCGAATGGAAACGCGCAAAGTTATAAGCGGCAGTCAGGAGCGCGAGCGTCGCCGGCAGGGTTAGGAACCGGATAAGCATCGGTGTGTTCTCCCGGAGCGCGCGATTAAGATTCTTCCATATGACAGGGCTGCGCCCCTCCGAGTGGCGCCAAAGAAGATAAACATAAAGAGGCAGGGTAACGAGCAGCTCGGTGCGGTTCCCAAAAGCCAAGGTGAAAAACGCTCCTGCGATAAGAGGAGACGGCCGCGCTACAGTGAAATAGAGAGCTGCAGCTTGGCCTAGCAAAGCGAGGCCGAGAGCGATTTGCCAGGCGCCGCCGAATCCGAGGTTACACCACGTCCAAGTTCCAAAAATTGGAAACAGCGCCAGTAAAATCCGCCGAGCCAGTGATCCGCCTTCGAGGGCGGACAAATTGAAAAAAAAATGAACGCACAGACCGGCAATGGCCGCCGCCAAAGCGCGCCCGGGGAAATCATGGATCAATTCCGTTTTCTGCAGGAGCGCTACCGGAACCATGCTAAGCACTGCGCCGAGCGGGAACGCTGAATAATATCTGCCTCCCTGTGGAATCATTTCATTGAGCCAATCAGGCGGCGTTTCCCGAAGGCCCAGCTCACCACGCAGTAGAGCCGAAGCAATCCGGCTCGTGTAATCCATATCGTGCAGCGTCGCATTGGTCGAAAAGTAAAAGGCGAGCATTGCAAACAGTGACAGCCCGGCTGTCACCGAAAGCTCCCGAGTGCTATCACGCCTTAACCCTTCGCCGGTTGTCACGAACTTAATTTATACTGGAACTCATCCTGTAACGGACAGGTATTTTTCAGGTTTGACCTCTCGCCGAGAGAGCTTGATGCTTTGAACCATGTACTTATTTAGGGTCGTCGCATATCAAGGCATACAAAGTAAGGCGCAAAGTGCGCGGGCAGTCTAGCTACGGCGCTGTGTCGCCGTGCCGGAAATGACGCGCTGAGCACCTCGACACAGCGAGGCGACTACAACATCGTTGAATAGCTACTAAGCCGTCGAGCTTCCAGAGAGAAGCCCCCGGCGTGATCACTTTCGTTTCGCGGACGAATGTCGCCCTAACAGCATTTCGCAAGCAGCTCTTGTCTCGGCGGGCACGTTTTGGTCAGCTTGACTAACCACGAGATCGTTGCGAGCGAGTTTACAACGACCGAGAGAGCGACTAGCGCAATTATTGGGTGACGCGAGCGGACTAGGGTCACTCTCCGCCTGAACCGAGAAAGACGAGCAGACAGAAGATCAGGAATAGGTAGAGATCAGCAGCATAATGTTGGGCGAGCGCAAAATACTATAATATGCAAAGAAACTCCGCGAAGAGAGCCACGGCTAACCCTAGCTCGAATGCGTCCGCGCATTTGCGTCTAACAAGAGATGTGATTCCCCATAACAGCGCCGAAAACAAGCCAGCTGGAACACCATGGGAGCGGGAGATAAACTTCACTGAAGGAAAGGGAAAAGAGAGACGGATA
>QHNF01000265.1 GCA_003218345.1 Verrucomicrobiota bacterium
TAAGCGAAAGAGCCCGTCGAGCGCAAATGCAGGCTACAGCAAATCGGGTTCAAGGTTGGATTGGCTGCTCGAAAGCTTTTGGAGTTCGGCTTTCCATGGTCGGGAACGCAACCAAGCAAAAACGCCCTGCCGGGATTTTCCAGGCAGGGCGCTTTGAATTTAGCTAACCGAAACTTTCTCTAATTACGGCGGCCTAGTTAGGCGGCAGCCTCAAGTTCGCGGCGGCCAGCCACGGATCTGTAGCAGTGCCCGAAGTATTAGAGGAGATATTATAGGCGTGCCCGGGGCGCTTTACAAAGGATGCAACCGCGCTCGTCTGATCATTAACTGTCGTCACCTGGCCACTCCCATCAACAAAAATGACAATGGCTTTTCGCCCTTGTCGGTTTGTACATTGGTGTAGGTAACATCGGCTTCACCGGCCGCCGTGCCTGCGTCCATAATTAAGGGGAACTGCGGATTCGCCGTGTCCTGCAGGCTAGTGATGTATTCATATCCGCACTCGCCGGCTGCAAGCGTGTTAACGCGGGAGGTATCAGTGGGTGCGTCCAAAACGTTGTTAGGCGGGTTGGGAGACCAGGCCGAGCCTCCAACACTAAAGATATCTTCGCTTGTGAGATAGGTCGGGAAGAGCCACCAGAACGCGTCGTTAGAAAAGTCTCCGGTTCCAAGGGGGGTCGCACCAGCGTCATAATCCGTGGAAACGACGTCGGGCTTCTTGCTTGGAAACACGCCGTTGTGATCAACGGCGAACTGTTTCAAGCCCAGAGCGATTTGTTTGCCGTTGGACATGTCCTTGGTTTGTTTGCCGCGTTCCTGCACGGAGCTGAACACAGGAAGCGCGATGCTGGCCAGAATTGCGATAATCGCAATTACGACCAACAATTCAATAAGGGTGAATGCTGAGGAGACTTTATTATTTATTTTCATAGGTACTTATATGTAAGGGTGCGGGTTATCGCCGTATATAGAGATGAAGTCAATAATTATTTTTGACTTTTTTTTGGGGTGTTTCCCATCTCTTACATCGTTCTCCGGTAACGGCGGGGCAAAGTTCTCGAAAAAGAATTCTGACAGCGCCCCATGGCCTGCTGCCGCGGGATTTTTCTAACCACGGATTGCACGGATGGAAGCGGATTCAGAAAATAACGAAGCAAGAATGATGGATGACAAAGAGAGAGGCCCGCGAATCACGCGAAAAAAATCCCGGAAAAGAAAATCATCGGGTTAATTCGCGTGATTCGCGGGCAGGCCTGCTTTGCCCTCTCTTATCTGTGCTATCCGCGTAATCCGTGGTTTTCCCAAGTTCTGTCAACAATCAACCATCAACTGCCTTTCTCATTTCTTATACGCTGGCACCTCGGGCAGGACCGGTGGCTGCAACATCCCCTCTTCTTCTTCCTCGGTTGGATTGAGCGGCAATCCACCGGGCGTGACGAGCCGCGCGGTCACGAAGATAACCAAATTCCGCTTGATGTGCTGATCGACATTGGTGCGGAAGAGGCGGCCGACCAGGGGAATGTCGCCAATGATGGGCGTGCGATCTTCGGTCTTCTGCACGTCTTCGCGCATTAAACCGCCCAGCACGACCGTTTGGCCGTCCCAGACACTCACGTTGGTTGTCACTTTGCGCGTGCTGAAAACCGGCTGGTTAATCACGTTCTCAGTGAGCGTAACGGGGCTAGAGATTGATATTCCAGCAGCGCTGTTGACAGCGATGGCGTTAATTGGGCTACCGTAGTTAATAAAGCCTTCGAACTCGACGACCTGCGGCACCAGGTTCAAATCGATAGTTGTGCCGTCTGGCCCTACTACTGGTTCAACCTCCAACGTGACGCCTGTGTTGCGGGTTTCAAAGGTCTGAGGCGTGCTTGGTGCGGCAATCACCGGCACCGGGGCCGGCTGTTGCCCCGGAAGAAGAGGCGTCGTCGTTGTGGTAAGTTGCGGGATCTGCGGCGGCGTAAACGTGGTCGGATAACGAAACTCTCTGACAATTTCGATGATGGCGCGCTGCCCGCTCTTGGTCGTCACCTTGGGCGCGGAAAGGAGATCGACACCTTTCTTCTGATTGAGCGCGTGAATCACAACTTGAAACTGCGGATCGGTGAAAACACCGGCCAATCCAAAAATTCCCGGCGCCACGCCGCTGGCACCCGGAAATAGGAGCGCATCAATCGCATTCGCGCTAATGGCGAAAGTGCCGCTGCGATTTCCAGAGGTAATCGGACCGCCTCCCGTGCCGTCGTTAGGGATTGTAGTTCCAGGGCCGCCAACGGGAACTCCATTGTTATTGAACGGGAAATTAGCCGGAGCGACCGCTGTACCCGTTCCAGCAGTGCCGCCGGAACCAAAAACTTTATGGTTCCCGATATTGAACGGACCAAGCAGCCAATCAAAGCCAAGCTCTTTCAGATTGTTTTGGGTGATCTCAATAAATTTCGATTCGATCTCGACCTGTTTGGGAACCGCGAGATTCAATTGCTCAACAATGGCATCGACAAGATCCAGGTTGTCTTGGGTGTTACGAACGATCAGACGGCTGCTCTGCGGAAGGAAGTTTGCGCTCGCTCCCGGTGGAAACGCTACTCCCTGACCCTCTAGGAATTCCTTGGCGCCTTCGCGATTTACGAGCTGTTGTCCGGCGGTGGATTCCTGAGTGTCTTTTCCTGTGCCGGGCGGAGCTGCTGTTCCCGGCGCTTTCGTGTAAGCTCCTCGCTGCAGCAACGAACTCCCGGTTAGCGTAGTGCTAATGAAATCGGGCGGCACGCGGTATTCTTTTGTGATCAAATCGTTACTCTGTTCGCTGATCGGAATAACCGCTACCGCATAGGGTTCCACTTTCACTTTCAGACCGGCTTGGTTGGCGATGTAACGCAGCGCTTCACCAAGCGGAATTTGATTGAGCGTAAGCGTGATGCGCGCCTCGGAGGTTGCTGCCGCGGCAACCACTGGGC
>QHNF01000266.1 GCA_003218345.1 Verrucomicrobiota bacterium
TGCGGTCGCTGCCGCATTCATCCATGAGCGTCATGCGAGCAATACAAGCCTGCCACGACTGGCGGGCTGGTTCGGGAACGATCCGCACACGCGATTCCGCTTGCACCTCGAGCCTGACTTCATTCCAGTTCCGTCGGCTGATGGCTGGCAGATTAGCAACCCACCGATTTTTTCCATCGCACCATTGCGCGCCTCGCTCGCGATGTTCGACGAGGCGGGCGGAATGGAAGCATTGCGCGCGAAATCGATTAAATTGACGGGCTATCTGCAATTCCTGCTCGAGCAAACGTCATCCAAGCGATTTACAATCATTACGCCGCGCGAAACAAATGCGCGCGGCTGTCAATTGTCGATCCTGGCGCACGAAGATCCGAAGGAACTCTTCAACAACCTCCAAGCAGCCGACGTAAAATGCGATTTCCGCGAGCCAAATATCATTCGCGCCGCGCCGACTCCGCTCTATAACACCTTTCATGAAGTCTGGCGTTTCGCGAAAATTCTTTCCGAGCATCGATAATATGTGCTCAGTAAGGGGTGAGGTTCATCGACTCTGCTGGCTTGAAACGCCAGAAGGATCGCCCCGCATAGGAGCGGCGAAGGCGCTTGTTCTCGTCCTGGCCCAGATCTAGCGCCCAGATGACCGGCGCGGCGTCGATGTCCGCTGGGTTGTAAATCCATTCTTCGTGGGGGCTGGGCAGACCGGCATAACTAACAAAGATTATGTGCTGTCCAGGCGCCTTCTTTAACAACTGCTTCTCGATGCTTTCCTTTTGCGTGACCTGCGCATTGTTTGCCTGAATCTGATCTGCTGTCCGATGCGTCGCAATCGCCTGTGTCTCGGATGCCACCATTACCAGCAGGACCCCAACCGGCATTGCATTTACCAGAAAGCGGCCGGGCTCCCGCCCCCGGTACTTCCATTGCCGCAAGTACCGCATCGACTGCGTCACGAGTATCAACAGCGCCGCGGTAAACGGCGCGGCATAGTGCGGATACCACCATACTTCAATCAGTGAGGCCGCTCCGACCACCGTTACCAGAATCGCTGCAAATCGGGTCGTCCTAGAGCGCCACAGAAAGGGCGTGAACACCACCACCGGTAACAGCCAGACGAGGTTGCCATAGTAGAATCGCAGCAGAGTGAGCCAGTCCAAGGGGCGGTCGACGAAGAGGTGCCAGCTTCGCGCGCGCTCGTACGTTTCGCGTGCCCTGGACTCAAGATCGAAATGCCGAAATGTTCGCGGCGTGGTGAAAATCGGCATGACTGAAAAAGGCGGCACTATTTCATATTGCTCATAATACTCCCGGTAAGGCAGGCGCAATGGATGACCGGTGACGCGGTAGTTGTCGTAGGCGAGCCAGGAAGCGCCTGCGACTCCGGTAAGCACAATCGGTAGCCATACGCGCACGGTGCCGTTTGCCATGCCCAGTGCAATGAGTGCCGGAGCAACAAGCAGTAACCCCTCAAACGGTCGGGCCAGAACGACCATCACCGCCCCAATTCCGAAAAGCCAGGCATAGCGCAATCGCTTCGTGCGAGTGATGCGAACCCATGCGCCGGTCACCAGCGCGCCCCCGATTGCGGTCACAGCGCCTCCCCAGTAGCTATTCATCCAGTAGCTGAAAAGACAAAGATTCAAACCGATGAACGCTCCGAAAAGCGCCCAGCCCGGCGGCAGCCATCCCTGCAGCGCCCAGCAAAGCGCCGCAGCCAGGAAGCCGGCGCTCAGCCAGACTCCAAACCAGGGATGCCCGAAGATCACCTGTCCAAAGGCCATCACAAGCCCCTGCGCGGGTGGGAACCGGGAGGCGTAAGTGGGCTGTTGAAGGATGTAGGTGCTTTCAAAGAAGCGCCAAAGCGGGTGCGCCGGATTAGCCAGACGGCCGTGCGCCAAAGTGTCAGCTTGAAGGAGGTAACTAAACTCGTCGTAGATGGTTGGCGTAGGAATCGGCCAGATCGGAAGAAGCGCCGCCCGTACCACCAGAACCAACACGCCCAGTCCGATGCAGCACAATGTTTTGCGGCGAGCAAGCCTGGAAAGACCGCGCACAAACCTTTGCCATACATTGGCCCAGCGGGGCGGCACCGCCGTCGCGACCAAGCCGAAAATTCCGATCAGGAAGACGCAATAGACGAGCTGGTGAACACGCATGTCACGAAGACAACCTGTTTATCATCAACGATGCTCAGACTCGAGCAGCATTCGCGCGCTCGGATAGGGTCGTGTTGTAATTAGAGGGTGATTTTTGAAGGTCGAGTACAGTAGTTTGATCATGCTGAAGGAAATCAATGCAGTTCGAGCGCCAGACTGAGGCTATTGAATTATCAGTGGTCATTCCCTGCCTCAATGAGGAAGATACCTTGGGAAGTTGCATTGAGAAAGCTCAGCGAGCTCTCCGGGAACATAACATCGCCGGTGAAGTTATTGTGGCTGACAACGGCAGCACCGATTCGTCTCGAGGTATCGCTGAGCGCGAACAAGCATGCGTCGTAACAGTCGAGGAACCAGGTTATGGCAGCGCATTGATGGGAGGAATTGCGGCGGCGAGCGGCCGGTTCATTATCATAGGAGATGCTGATGACAGCTATGATTTCCTTGAGATCCCGAGGATCGTTGAAAAATTGCGAGAAGGATTCGACCTAGTTCAGGGATGCAGGCTTCCAGCGGGAGGTGGTTCCATTCGACCCGGCGCGATGCCGTTTCTGCATCGCTGGATTGGCAATCCATTTTTTTCTTTTCTTGTCCGGAAATGGTTCCATGCCCCGATCAATGATGTTTACTGTGGCCTGCGCGGTTTTACCAAGGCCATGTACAACCGGCTCGATCTGCGTTGCACTGGAATGGAGTTCGCAACGGAGATGGTCATCAAAGCCAGCCTGCGCGGCGAAAAAATTGCCGAGGTCCCGATTACTCTGTATGCCGACAGACGCACATCGCACGCGCCACATCTGAAAACATTTCGGGATGGCTGGCGCACGTTGCGCTATTTTTTAATGTGCAGCCCCGGTTGGCTCTTCTTGATCCCAAGTGGTGCTTTCATCGCCTTTGGCCTGCTTGGTTATCTGGTGGCCATGCCGGGTTTGCGCATCGGGCATAGCACCTTCGACGCTCACACGCTGTTATTCTCGAGTTTGGCTATCCTTTGCGGCTACCAATGGATTCTCTTTGCCATCTTCGCCAAAACGTTTGCCATTACCGAAGGATTCCTTCCACCAGACCGTCACTTGGAACGCTTTTTCGAATTGGTGAATTTGGAAAAAGGCCTCGTCGTAGCAGCGCTTGCGATCCTCACGGGTGGCGGTCTATTGCTGACTGCTGTCCGGCAATGGTGGCTGACTGGTTTCGGTCATTTGGATTACGCCCACACGATGCGATTCGTCGTTCCCGGAGCAACGCTGGTCGCCCTGGGCTTCCAAACCGT
>QHNF01000267.1 GCA_003218345.1 Verrucomicrobiota bacterium
TAAGCATGCCGTTTTTGAACTCAGCTTTAACCTTGCCTGCGTCCGCCTGATCCGGAAGACTGAAGCTGCGCATAAAGCTGCCGTACGCCCGTTCCACTCTATGATATTTCTTCTTCTTTTCTTCCTTCTCGAACTTGCGTTCGCCAGAAATGGTAAGAACGCCATTGTCGACGGTAACCTTCACATCTTCTTTTTTTACATCCGGCAACTCAGCTTTGATGAGATATTCCTTGTCGTCTTCGGTGATGTCCGCGAGCGGCGTCCAGTCGGCGAGCATGATTTCATCTCTGCCGTTCGTACGGCGTCCGAAGAGCTTCGACAGTCGGTTTTGCACATCTTCCAATTCCAGCGGTTCCCAGCGGATAAGTGGGTTTGCCATAGCTTCCTTTCCTTTGGCGGCGGTTTGGTTATGAACCGCGTCCCGTTCGCCGCTTACCGGTAACGCAGCAAGAATCCGAGAAACTCCCTCCTTTTTAGCTTCGAATTAATATCGCGGTATAGCCGGGTAACTTAAGTTGCCTTTTTCGATCCGGTTTTCGCCTTGCGAGATCCTCATTAATTATTTTTAAGCGATCGCGTCCGCGAGTAATTCCGCCATGTGTTTGGGGCGGGCGTTTGTCAGATCTGCAATTTGATGCCGGCAACTTGTGCCCGAGGCGATGATTTCTGTCCCGGGCGATTGATTATCGATCTTGTCGATCAATTGCGCGGCGACTTGAACTGAAAGATCATATTTTTCTGCGAGCGCGCCGAAAGCGCCAGCCATTCCGCAGCAGCCGGTGTCGAGCACCGTAGCTTTTCTACCCGGCAAGCGTTCCGCCAGTCTTTTCATGAACCCCGGATTCATGATTGATTTGGCGTGGCAATGCGCGTGTATCGCAACGGTGGCTGGCTCATCTTTGAATTGAACCGCGTCGGGTTCTTGCATCAGGAAATCATCCACAAATTTTTCGAACAGAGAACAGCGCTTCGCCACGTCCTCTGCGCCTTCGATCTTTAGCTCGCGATAATCTTCCACGAACATCGACCAGCATGACGGCTCAAGAAAAAGAATTGGAGTCGAAGAAAGTTGAGAGGCGGCAGAATTGAAAAGATCGACGTTGTGTTTCCCCGCCCGCGCTGCGGCATCGAGATTTCCCTGACTGAACGCCGGTCGTCCGCAGCACCGGCGATTCTTTGCGAGAGCAACTTCGAAGTCGAGGGCTTCCAATACTTTGACCGCGGCGATTCCGATGTGCGGCTCGTGATAACGTACGAAGGTGTCGTCCCAGAGGATAACGCGGCCGCGCTGCGGCGTCCGGACATCGCGGCGCGATCTCCCTCCCATTCGCTTTGCGAACCACTTGTCGAATCGTTCATTCGCATAATTTGGCAGCGAGCGTTTCGCCGAAAGGCCGAGTAATGTCCCCCCTACGAGGCGCATCGCCTTTGAATCGAGTATTCGATTTGCCAGCGACGGCATCGCGCAGCCGATTCGGCCTAACAAGTCAACCGAGCTGAAGATCCGCTCGCGCAACGGCAGACCGTCGCGACGCCATCGCGCGTGAAGCAGCTCCGCTTTCAAAAGCGCGAGATTCACGTTGGACGGGCATTCCGGCGTGCATCCTTTGCAGGAGAGACAATTGCTTAGCGCGGCGTCGAGCTCTTCGGATTTCAGCGGATCATAGCCGTTCACTCGCAATTCGAGCGCTGCGCGGATGATATTCGCGCGGCCGCGTGTGGACATGACTTCTTCGCCGGTCGCGATGAACGTAGGGCACATGATCGGAGTGTCCTTGCGGCAGCCGGCGCAACCATTGCATTGCTCGAGATTGCCAATGAACGAGCGATCTTTAAATGCAAATGCGAGCAGCGGCTCGAATGGAAGTTCGAGCGGACGCGTGAAATTTTCGCGCAAGTGATTATCGATCCTGGCAGGAACACCGCGCTGCGGCGTCCATTCGGCGGCACGCGCCGACCCTACCTCGAAAATTTTTCCTGGATTGAAAATGTTTTTCGGATCGAACGTTCGCTTGATCTCACGCATTACTCCGAGGAGCTCGTCGCCGAGTTGCTCGCGCATGTACTCGGTACGCGCGATGCCAACGCCATGCTCAGCGGAGAGCGAACCTTTAAACTGCCGCACCAGCGCAGACGTTTGATCTGCGACTTGCCGGAACTTTTTCAAGTCAGTCGCGCTGTGCAGATCGAGAACAGGGCGAACGTGGAGCAATCCGCTGGCGGCGTGACCGTAGTAACTCGCCTCGAGGCCGAGCGGTTTCATGATCGATCGCAATCCACGCACGTATTCGGGCAACTGCGCCGGGCGAACAGCGGCATCCTCAATAAACGCAACCGGTTTTGCCGGCCCGATGCATCCGGTCAAAAGAGAGAGGCCGGATTTGCGCACCGACCAGACAAGATTCATTTGGGCGGGATCGATTAGAATTTTCGTGCGTAATCCGATCTTTCTCGATTGTAAGATCGACAGTGGCTCGGCGACATTTTCGTAGAACTCGACGATCAAAATCGATTCGCACGGCTTTGAATCCAGTTCGAGCAAATCGCGCGCCGCCTGAAAATGAAGTTGTCCCTTGGTTTGATCGAGCAGTGGACGATCGATGTGCTCGATAGCGGCAGGTTTGAGATCGAGAAGCTCAACTGTCGCTTGCATCGCTTCATCCACCGATGCGAAAAAGATCAGGCCCAAACCTTTTTCCCTCGGCAGCGACGAGATTTTCAGCTCCGCGGAAAAAATCGCGGCGAGGGTTCCTTCGCTACCTGCGAGAATGTCACTGAGATTAATCGGCGCCCGCAGGAACTTTTCGATGCCGTAACCCGGCCATCGTTTTAACAGGCCCGGCGGCCAGCGCTCCGCCATCTCAGCGCTTCGCGCACGAATGAGATTCTCGATCTTTGCGTGCTCAGCATGCAGCGAGTCGTGCATCGGACCGATCTTTTCGATGCGATCGTCGGCCATCACAATTTCGAGCGAGACGACGTGATCCGCTGTCGTCCCGTAGATTGGACA
>QHNF01000281.1 GCA_003218345.1 Verrucomicrobiota bacterium
TTTCTTGCTAGAAGCTTTGCTAAAAACATATCAATAATGGCTCGGTGAAGGCATTGCTGCCAACCAGCCCCGAAATTTTTCCTCTCGTCCGAACCGGGGGCGGTCTTGTCGCGTGCGCGCTTCTCGCTTTTGCCGGCTGCAAGAAAAACGAGCCGATCGACGAAGCGAAAGCGGCTGGCCTAACGACTGCTGGTTTTCCGCAGATCACTGCGGACATTTTCAAACCGATGGATGGCGGCGTCGATCTTTCGCCTGAAGAAATCATGGGACGGAACACCTGGAATCTATGGAGCGCGGGCAACCAGCATTTTTGGAATCGTGCCGCGCAGGATAGCTACGGATTGATGGACCTCCTAAAGATGCTCGATAACCGGAAATATCCGCGCGGTCAGCGGTTCAAAACTTTGGGCGTGGTGAACGAACCGGGGTTTCGCGCTGCAAGCAAACCGGATGAATATGGCTTGTGGCTCGATGAGCAAGCGGAGCCCGAGCGAGCCGGGATTGACGAGAAGGCTTATGGCAAGCCCTCAGGTGTGCTCGGCTACCGCTTGTTCCCGAATCCAGATTTGAACGACGACACGCAAGAAATGGGACGGCGATCGTTTCATGAACGATCCGACCTATTACAACGATAACAAACTTATTCGTCCTTATCGCGTCGGCGTTGCCTGCGGCGCCTGTCACATCGCGCCGTACCCAGATAACCCGCCAGCCGATCCGGAAAATCCGCGCTGGGAGAACCTGGCGTCGGCAATTGGCAATCAGTACATCAATGAAGGAAAGGTCTTCGCCTGCAACGTCGAGAAGGGTGGTTTCTTCTACGAAATGTTGGCTACCCAGCCTCGCGGCACTTCCGACACTTCCCGAATCGCGACGGATCACATCAACAATCCAAATGCGATCAACCCAATCTTTTTGCTTGCGGAACGCGAGCGGATCGCCGTGCCGGAAAAAATGGCTGGCGGAACCCTCGCCTTGCCAGGAGAAAAAGAGGAGATGCCGGTGCCGCACATTTTGAAGGACGGCGCGGATTCCATCGGGGTGGCCGGCGCAACCATTCGCGTTTACGTCAACATCGGCATGTTTTCCGAGTATTGGTTGACGCTCCACGATCGGCTGATCGGGCTCCTCAAACAACAAAAGCCGTTCGAGATTGCGTATGCGCGCGATCATTCGATCTTCTGGCGCGCGACCGAGGAACGCCTGGCAAATATCGCTGCGTTTTTCCGCAGGCTAAAACCGTTTCACCTCGCCGACGCTCCCGGCGGGCAGGCTTACATCACCACGGATGAAGCGATCATGACGCGCGGAAAAGAAGTCTTCGCCGAGAGCTGCGCAGCCTGTCACTCCAGCAAGCAACCGCCGCCAAATATCGATCCGCGTTCGGGTGAAGGAAAAACCTGGTTCCGCGCAGCGGTGGCGACGCCCGATTTTTTGGAGAATAATTTCCTCTCAAACGACAAGCGTTATCCGCTAACCAAGATCGAGACAAATTCTGCGCGCGCTTTTGCGACCAATGCGAAGGCTGGTCACGTGTGGGACAACTTTTCCTCCCAAACTTACAAGGAACTTTCTCCTGTCGATGAGCTGGAATTTTTTAATCCGTTTGATGAGACGCGTCCGATCAAATTCAAACCAAAAGATAAAAACGTTGGACCCGGTTACTATCGGACTCCATCACTCGTCAGTCTCTGGAGCTCTGCGCCGTTCCTGCATAATAATGCACTGGGAAACTTCAACGGCGATCCGTCGGTAGCGGGACGCATGGCAGCGTTTAACGACGCGGTGGAGAAATTACTCTGGCCGGAGAAGCGGCTGAACAAAGCGTCGATCTGGCGCACGCAGAATGAATGTTCGCTGCATTTGCGAAAAGAATTTGTGCCGAAACCGCTTCGCCGATTCGCCGATAGCGATGGCTATATTAAGATCGGGCTCATCCCGAAAGGCACGCCAGTTAACTTGGTTGCCAATCTTGAACCGGATTCTCAACACGCCGGCGCCTTTTTCAAAATCGCGGAGAAGTTGATTAAAATTAAGATCGGGAAGCTTTCGTCCGAAGCCGCCGCCGCCGAGCTGCGTAAGTTGGTTCCCGAGCTCATCGCAGCAAACAAATGTCCAGATTTTATCGAGGACAAGGGTCACTACTTCGGCACCGATTTGCCTGATAACGATAAACGCGCGCTGATCGAATATCTCAAAACCTTTTAGCGCGAATTCAACGAAAAAGGAGAGAACATGGCGGTTACAGTTGCAGAAATGTTAAAAATGTCGCAAGCGCAGCTCGACGATCTTTTCACGCAGAGCCCAGCCGGGGAAATCCCGAGTGCAGAGGCCAAGGGAACGGCGATCGTTGCGCCGGGAACAACTTACACCCAGAACATAGCCGATTTTATCAATCATTTTGCGTGGCAGGGTAAAATTTTCGATCCAGCCAAAGGCGTTTTGCGCAACAAAATTCTGCCATTCGGGATCAACGCGATCATCGCAAAGATCTATAAAGGCCCCAGCTGGCTGGATAACAAGGAGTGCATCGTGCTCGACTATTCGGACACTTCGCTGCTGGCCCATTGGATTCGCGACGAAATCCGCGAAGTCGCGCCGCGGGTTTATCTCGGCAAAGTTTACTGGAGCAAAAAACGGCTGATTGATTTCGCGCTCGAGTTTCCGGCGTCGGGATAATCGCGCTCTGCGGTCATGGCCGACGCTCCAGACCAGCCTGCGAAACCCCAGCGGTGGAAGTGGCGTTCCGCAACTCTGGGACTAGTGGTCATCGGGGTTATCGCACTCGGGTGTTTATATCTCGTCAACCGTTTTACGCGGGACGATCCCGTTACATACGCTGACCCGGAAGAGCACTTCAAATACGGCTCAACCGGCGGCGAACGCGAATCGGGTATTCCCTATTGGATTTGGAAGGTCCTGCCGAAAATGTTTCCAGAATATTTGCCCGGGAAAACGTACACTCCGGGAACAGAATATGTCTCGTTAGGCTTTCTGTACGAGCCTGGAAAAGATTTGCCGATCGGTGTCTCACGCCGCAATACGCAGGGAATTGATCGCGTTTTCTTGAACTGCGCGATTTGTCACGCTGGTTGCGTGCGCGAAACGCCGCAGAGTCCGCGCAGTATTTACACCGGCATGCCGTCGAACACGGTCGATCTTGAGGCGTTCGAGCGCTTCATTTTTGACTGCGCATCGGATCAACGGTTCAACGCTCCGCGGATCATGGCCGAGATGGAGGCGATGGGCACGAAATATGATCTTATCAATCGCTTCCTCATGCGCTACTACGCCATTCCCCTCATGCGCGAACGATTGCTGATGTTGAAAGGTCATTTCCGTTTCACCGAATGGGAACCAGACGCTGGTCCCGGCCGCACCGACACGTTCAATCCGGCCAAAACGCTTTTAGAATTTCCTCTGGAGAAACTGCAAACGCGCGAGCTGGTTGGTTTGTGCGATTTACCCTCGATTTGGCTGCAAGGCCTGCGCAAACAGAAGAATTTTCACGCTCATTGGGATGGCAACAACAGTATGATGGAGGAGCGCAACAAGAGCGCGGCGTTCGGCACCGGCGCGTTTCCGCCGACGATTGATCTTAAACAGCTGGCGCGCGTCGAGCAGTGGCTACTCGATAAGGAGCCGCCCAGATATCCGTTTCCGATTAATGCGCAACTCAGCGCGGAAGGCGAAAAACTCTATGCGCAATATTGCGCCAATTGCCACGGGCGTAATGGCCGGGATTTCACAGGTGAGTACGTGGGCGATGTGGTGCCGATCGACAAGATTGGCACCGACCGTCACCGACTCGATTCATACCCCGAAGAACTGGCCGCTGCGCAAAACACTCTTTATGCAGGGTATCCCTGGCGGTTCAGTCATTTTCGAAAAACTTTCGGCTACGCGAACCTGCCGCTCGATGGAGGCTGGCTGCGCGCCCCATATCTTCATAACGGCTCGGTGCCAACATTGCGCGATCTGTTAAATCCGTGCGCA
>QHNF01000282.1 GCA_003218345.1 Verrucomicrobiota bacterium
CTTGTCTCGAAACCCACATCAGGGCTGGTATTGCGAGTAATGATCGATTTGGTTGCATCTCGAAAATATTGCGTTGCGCGCCGCGGCCGCTCTTCCGCGTCTGGGTCATCATCGACGACATCGATGTCCGTCAGATCAACATGCAGCCTTTCAAAGCGATTTGCCGGGCTCCAGGACGCGCCGCGCCCGCGAATAGGCGCGTAACTTTGAGGCGCCTCTTCAAGGACAGGCCGGAATTTCTTTTTCGCCGGCATGCGTTAAGTTCACATGAACATATTGCACTGTCGAATTAAATTTGGCAGCGCCCCAAAACTCGATCACTCCGTCGCTCCCGATTGGCGACTTCAGCTCGAGCACTGGAGCGATGAACCATTGCTGCTATACTAGCAACCGATTACCATTCTTCCGGAGGGGTGGCAGAGCGGTTGATTGCGCCGGTCTTGAAATTCGATTCAAAGATTTTGGCCTGAATTGGACAGGGTTTGCCTCAAACGGTCTGTACTCGCAAGCCCTCCGCCTTTCGGGGTGACAGCATATGGACAGGCGTGGCCAGGAGTGCCCCGATTTTTTTTCTGCGGGTTACTTTTCTGGCTTACTGACGCGCGCGTATATTTGCGCGGGCAGGCGCAGTATTTTTTTAGTGAGCCTTAGAGAGCTTATGCCCTCCCTCGTGTACGTTTTGCCGTTACTACTTCGTTACTAGATTCAACGGCGGCCCGCCCCGCTTCACAGATCGCGCTAGAATTGCATTTGACCGGCGGATGTCTGCGCGGTTAAGAACGTGCTCTCGACGATTCCTGCACGCTTTACGACGCACGGCGTTCTGCTTGTTGGAAAAATCATGTTGTCTTCGCTCTGGTAAATCTGAGATAAGCGAATGGATGAGCAAAATCGACGTTCAAATCTCGCACGAGAACGGAGGCACGATTGCACGCGTGAAAATGGACGCTGTCCCCCGCGTTGGCGATCAAGTGAGTATCTTCAAAGGCCCCACCGTGCCTTTCCGATTCATCGTTCGGAAAGTTAGTTGGATGGTGATCGGCAAAACCACTGGCGTGTCCATTTCGGTGGCTGACCTGCCGCCATCCGAGTATCCGAAACGTGTCTCGCGTGCTCGTGCGTCTCGCGATTATTTCAAGGAACCGTGAGTTTCCCCTTATCTCGCTGCCCCATGCGACAACCGTCATAGTTTAACGCGGCCCGCCCCAGCTTAGAGTAGGTCAATAACCGGATTCTCCACTATCTGCTCCGGCAGTTTCAGTGGACGCTGCTTTTGCCAGCGTGGTCTTGTTCATCGCGCCACCTGTTATCTCAATTCCATGCTTTTCTATCCCACAAACGGACTACTTTCCCCTGTTCCTCGGATATGCTTAATGTCCAACGAACCTTGAAACTTCAATTGACCCGTAAACTTCTGATCCACCTCGAACCCGATGATATTCCCCGACCCATCCCGATTAAGCTTCGCCCAACCCTGCTACTCCATAACCACCAGCACTATCCTCATCAAATTTCGCAATTTCGCGGCTTCCCGCTCCAATCCCTTAGCAGCCTGTCGATAATACCAATAGGCAGCCAGCCATGTGATCACGCCTCCGATAACCACGCTTGCTATCGTCTCGCACATCCCCGCCACTTAACACGACTGCACCGTGCAGAACCAGCAAAATCGCGAATACGGGCCGCGACAAGGGCCGGTACGTTGAGCCGTTGAATGCTCTATTCGCAGTTTTAGGCGGCTTTCTACCCGTGCGGGCCATTGTTTGATAGCTTAACAATCCATCAAAAGTAAGGCATTAATTAATTATTTTAATGGTAACATTGGTTCCTGCGAAGCCAGGAGAAAAGGCCATTTTCTTTTGTTTAGCATCCGTCGATAGGTGCTACGCTCTGAATGCAACATGAAGTTTTACGTTTGGAAAAGGAATGAAATCGAACCCCTCGAAGAGTCGGAGATTATCTCGTTGTGGAAAAAGGGGACTCTAAAAGGCACTGATCTTGTTCGGACGGAAGAATCGGTAGAGGGCTACTTTAATGAAGAATGGACGCTACTCGCGAGGACGCTTTCCCTTCCAAGTTCAAATAAGATTCTGCGCTCTAAAAAGCTTCAGCGTTTAAAGGAGGATCTGGTAAGGCTGAATCGAGATCATTATTTTTCTGAAAGGCGACCCGTGCCTGAATTTAAAGTAATGGCAATGAAGTGTAAGACTCAAAGGTGTGAGCATGTTTTTCGTTTTAGGAGCTATTCCTTAAACACCTTCTTTCAGAGAAAAAACAATGTGATTATCAGTTTCGAGTGCACAAAAGGCCACTCGCATGAATATACGCGAGATGATCTTTTCGACACCGGAGAGAGAGAATGCTTCGACGACGTGTCAATGCGAAAGTTTGCGAATTACATTGCAGAGCAACTAGGAAAGCACAACTCCTGCGCTATCCCTGAACCCGTGCTATCTGAAATCTGGCCGCAAACGCACCAGAACAAGCGCAAAGAGAAAATTAAGCGTTTTGCCAGAGCACACGGTTTGGCAGTAACATTTTACGGCCTTGGCCTTCGCGCCGTATTCAAGACCAACGTTCAAGCGTTGCAAGCCCACTACGAGAAGCTTCGACAACAAGAGGACTACTACACGCGAATAGTCCAAGACGGAGTTCCAGATAGCTTGAAGGAGTTTTATCCAAAGGCGCTAAACGATGTTCGCCACGATAAAGACCAAGTTGGCAAGCAGTTGGAATACGCTCGCTGTCGAAATCGCTATTCCGCTTGAGATTGAATTCGCTGATATGCCGGAGGGCGTTTCAATCGTCCGAAGCAAGAACAACTATATTGAGTTTGCCGCCGGTGGTCGCAACTGGCCTATCTACATTGTCAGTGTTGTAGCAACCGTCAGCTTAAATATGCTCTCCAACTACATCTACGACGCGATAAAGCACGCAACTCCCGAAAAACCAAAAACCATACTGATACAACATGAGGATGTGCGCTTTTAGCGCGGGGAGATTCAACGAGTGCTTCGCGACAAAATTAAAATCAAGGAGTAGTCGCGACTAAAGGTTCGGCGACTCTCTTTTTAAAACGGAACCGGCATCCGTGCCCAACCATCCATCAAAATACTTAGATGGGTTGACAAGTAAACAAAGTGACTTCTGAGTAGATAATATAAGTACTTTATAATAAGGATATAATACTTATTTGGAGGGGTGGCAGAGCGGTTGATTGCGCCGGTCTTGAAAACCGGAAGGCCCAAAGGCCTCGTGAGTTCGAATCTCACCCCCTCCGCATCTAATTTTCGATTTTCGATTTTCGATTTTCGATTTGTCGCAAGAAAAA
>QHNF01000283.1 GCA_003218345.1 Verrucomicrobiota bacterium
TCGCGATCTCTTCCTTCCAGGCCGCGGTCTTGGCGCGCAAAGCATCATCGGACAAGCTCTTGACCTGCTCGTCGAACTCGTTGATCCGGCGTACAATCGGCGCTAAGCGTTTGAGCTCACGCTGATTTTTCGACCCAAGGATCTTCTTTAAAATCCAACCAACCATTTCGCATCCAATATCGACGAGATTCAGTCATTTGTCATTCCGATGCTAGCGCGAGCCTCTGGCTTGCGGGCAGCCAGCAAGCTGGAAGCTGCTGGAAGCCTGCTCTACGTTGGCTACAATCGGCCACATGAAAAAGATCATTTCCACGAACGAAGCCCCCGCAGCGATTGGCCCCTACTCGCAAGCGGTGCGCAGCGGAACGTTTCTCTTTTGCAGTGGCCAAATTCCGCTCGATCCAAAATCGGGCCAGATCGTTCCCGGTGATATCGACGCACAAACGCGGCGCGTGCTCAATAACATCGCAGCTGTTCTAAGGGCGGAGAGCGCGACTTTTGAAGACGTTGTCAAAACAACGATCTTCCTCACCGATTTAGGCGATTTTCAAACGGTTAACGAAATTTATGGTTCCTATTTCAAGAATCAACCTCCTGCGCGGTCCACCGTGCAAGTGGCAGCCTTACCAAAAGGGGCCCGGATAGAAATCGAAGTCATCGCCGTTGTGAAGGAGGTCGGGCAAACTGCTTACGACACGTCCGGCTAAACCCGAGGTGTTGGTCAAAAATTGTAGGGCGTCTGTGTCAGACCGACTCAAATGGCGTTTCACAGAAATGCCCTAAAACAAAATGAGCGAAGATCTCCTCGCCCTTTTTCGAAAAACTGGGGCCCTGCTCGATGGCCACTTCATTTTGCGTTCAGGCTTGCACAGCCGCCAATATTTCCAATGCGCGCTGCTTCTTCAGGACACCGAGATCGCTGCAAAAGTTTGCGGATGGCTCGCGAATCAGCTGCGCAGATTTGATTGCGATACGGTCATCTCCCCTGCTCTGGGCGGAATTATCGTCGGTCAGGAAGTTGGACGTGCGCTGGGCAAACGGCATATTTTTGCCGAGAAGGACGAGGGCAAACTTGTTCTGCGCCGTGGTTTTCAAATTTCACCGGATGAAAAATTCATCGTTGTCGAAGATGTCGTGACGCGCGGCGGACGGGTGCAGGAAACAATCAACATCGTCCGGGCTCATGGCGGAATCGTCTCCGTCGTCGGAGTGATTGTGGATCGAAGCGGCGAAACCAAACCAGACTTCGGCTGTCCGTTTGTGAGTTTGATCGAGATGAATGTCGAAACCTTTCCCGCAGACAATCTCCCGCCCGATCTGGCGAATATTCCCGCCCTCAAACCCGGCAGCAAATAGGCATCGATCGAGCCTGGCACAGCTAGGAACAATCACCGAACCGCAGCGAATCCACCCAGGGATAACGCAATTTTGCATGGAGTGCATGTCTATAGGCGGCTTGGTCCGGGCCGGTAACGCAAAAGAGATTGGAATTGGTCACGGAGAACCGTACACTTGCAGCATGGCTGACCGGGTTGTGATCGATTCCAAGATTTGTCATGGGAAACCGGTGATTCGCGGAACCCGACTGCCCGTTTCAATCGTAGTAGGCAGCCTGGCGGGCGGCATGACATTCGAAGAAGTGCAGCGCGAGTATGGCATCACGCTGGATGATATCCGGGCGGCACTGAAATTTGCGGGTGAACTCCTCGACCAGGAGCAGCATCACCCGCTGCCCGCCTGAGCACGCGTGCGTTTTCTCGTGTGGATTCGAGCATGCCGCGTTCAACTGCGCCACGACTGCGGGATCGCGGCCATGAAGCTGTGGACGTGCGTGATATCGGATTGGGAGCGGCAGATGATCGCGTGATCGCGCTTTACGCACGCGAGAATGGTCTATGCCTTGTTACCCGCGATAAGGACTTCGGGGACATTCGAAATTATCCGCCAGCCGACTACGCCGGAATTGTTGTCTTCGATTTGCCAGACGATACTGTCGTGACTGGTGTGCTGAAAATTTTGGACACATTCCTTTCGCAGACGGAATGGTTGGAACGGTTGCCAGGTCGACTCGCCATTG
>QHNF01000284.1 GCA_003218345.1 Verrucomicrobiota bacterium
GAACGGATTTCCTCTGCAGTTAATGGTTCATCGCTTTGGTCTAGAATATGTGTTGCGACTTCGGTCGCACTCAATCGACTTAGCCGGATAACAGGGCTCTGCGGATCACCAAATTCTACCAGCGTACGTCGGACGCGGCGCAGCATTGCAAGAAATTTTCCGACTTTCAGTCGCTTGTAACGTTGTTGAGACGTGAGTTTCCGATAAGCGTCAGCAACGGCCATACAGCCATTGGCATTGCACGCGAGTTTTGCCAAATCGAGGTCGAGCCTACGAATCGAACTGTCGATGCCTCCCACGCCGTCATGCTGGTTGGGCCAGCAGGGAACGTCTTCGTCAAGGACTCCTATCAGCCGCACTTGCGCTTTTGGCGATAATTGGAATGTGCTCTGAGATTCACCTATCCACTGCCCTAGCAATGCGGGAGTCAGTGGGCAAACGTTCGAAAAACAGCGTCGCTTCACCGCTTCGAGGAGCCGTGGCACCCGTGGCCCCCAAGTTTTCTTCAGGGTATTGAGGCTCTTTTCCAGGATTTGTTGGACCCGTGCGTGCGTGAGCGCATACTGCTTTCCAAGTTCTTCAAGGGTTGGTGGAGGCACAGCTTCTCCTCTAATTCTGGCAAGGAGCAAGTGTTTGTCACGAGGCGATAGCTTCGCCATTCCTTTCTCGAGCAACCTTAACAATTCCGTGGGCCGAGCGGACTCTTCGATCTGTGCCTCATCAAATTCCCCAGAGATTGCACGCTCAATGAGCTGCCCGATCTCCACAACGGTGCGCCAGCCACAATTCTTGCATCGAAGCAATTCGAATGCGCTCCGGCCGTTCAGATCCTCTAGCGTCCGAAGTTCGATCGATCGAACAAGATTTGTCAAACGGCTGCTTATTGGCAATTCAGCGAATCGCAACTGAGAAATCGACTCAGGAACAACGAAGCTTACACCGTTTCCAGCAAGAGACTCAGCCTCGGGGCGCGGCGGCGTCTGCTCTACGCTAGAGCGTGCTTGGCGTACCAGCGCATCCAGTTCACGTAACGTTTTGTATCCACAATTTCTCTCCGAGGCGAAATCATCCAGCTTGCATCCATGAAGATCGCCAAGCGCGCGGATATTCGCTCTGCGCAAAACGCCGGCAAGCCGCGCGGACATCGCCGTGCGTTCGATTGCCTGGCCGCGGAGATCCTCCGGAACGTGGAGAGGCCTAAGAAAGGAATTGAAAATTAAAGCTTTCATTCACGGCCTAGGTCGTTCTCCGGAAACTGCCGGGCAAAGTTCTCGAAAACGTTTCAAAGCTTTTCAGACACGACCGCGGATTATGCGGGTTTTCGAGTTTGGGGGACTGCAGGCTGCCAGCCTGCAGTCGTCGGCAGCTTGCGGACAACACGTTCGTGTAGCGAGCCCCAAGTCACGCACTTGCTGTCCCGGCGTGTGTTCGTCAATTGTCAGTTGAGCGGCGGGGGAGGCAGGCCTGCGAGCAGGTGATCGAGCTTATTCTTCACCCGAAATTTTCTCGCCGGCGCCTTGCTGCGGATCTCGATGAAGTTGTCGGCCCTAAATGTACTAACCAAAGAATTGGCTGTTCTGCGATGAATACGAAAATAAGTTTCAAGTCTCTTCCCGATCTAGTGCGAAACCGTTGAGCTCGGAGCAAGGGATTGATTTGATTGACAAAGCTCGGAGGACGCTGGGGCCGTCGAAATAGGCAGAGAACTGAGCAAACGTCGGAATTTCATACGTTTCCCCAATTACGTGCTGTAATCTCCTTCATCTGTGGTCGTTATGCACTATTCCACTTCAGAGCTATTGCCGCAAACCGTCGGAATACTTTACGATTCCGTGCTAGACGCCGCACAAGATCGAGAGATTACATCATGGCATAATTCGTTAATAGATAGACACTTGAAATATTTATTTAATAATGCTTTAAATCTTGGCACATACGCTGCTGATTTACGCATAACATGAAATTCCGTATGAAAATAAAGATAATTTCAAAAAAAACACTGCCGATCTTTTCCGCGGCCTTTTGCGCTGTAATGCTTGCATTCAGCCACAATGCCACTGCCCTTACCATCGGTGATTCCCAAGAGTTGGGCTTCGTGGATCCCGGCCTACCAGCCGGTGATGCTGATAGGACACTTTTTGTCAACACTATGATTGGTTTGCCCCTTGGCGGCTCAACTCATGTAATTATTGGTCCTCACGATAACTTGATTACTCGCTCAAATAATGATTTTGGTTCCTTGCCCACTGCCGTCTTTGCTCTAAACGGTGGCACTACGACTATAGATCTTGGCACCGGTTTATATTCATACCTGTTTGCGAAGTACGACGGCCCAAACTTCGGTGCCGAGGTTTGGTACGTCGGCAATTTAAGTGGGATCATCACGATTCCTGCCACGGGTGGCGGATATGCTCTTTCCGGGTGGACACTTTTTGGCCCAGGTGGTCGTGTGCCGGACGGCGGCCCCACGGTGATGTTGCTCGGGGCGGCCCTCTGCGGGATTGGTATACTGCGGCGCTTTATAATGAGTTAACAGGTCGTTCAATTAGAAGGTTACAACTAAAACAAATCCAATGAAAAATCACACAAAGACAATCTTAGCCATGCTTGCGATCGGATTTGTCAGTTGCGCACTATTCAGCCAGAATGCCAGCGCCAACAGGATCGTTGGGGGGTTGAATACTCCTGCTACAAACATACAGGGAAACATCAACTTCGCTGGTGCGGTCCAGTTTGATACACACTCTCTGGGAACGGCGACCAGAGTGAACACTTGGTTCGATGCAAACGGTAATGCCGGCTTTACCAGTGTGACGTCCGGCAGCACTGGCGATTTCGCTGGGATCCCTGCGGGGACGCAAGCCACCATGGCGCAACCTTGGATATTCAATCCATCTACGGCCACTCCAGGTCTGTGGAGTGTTGGTGGTTTCACCTTCGATCTCCTTTCGTCGACCATCGTGGCTCAGAGTACAACACTCCTTGCAATATCGGGAACCGGAACTGTAAGCGGTAATGGGTTCGAGCCAACAAGCATGGAATGGATGTTCACAGCCCAGAATGCGGGCGGGCACG
>QHNF01000285.1:0-2311 GCA_003218345.1 Verrucomicrobiota bacterium
GCAATGAATCTGGTTCAATGTGCATTGGGCAATTAACGTCCAACTCCGATAAATCGCGAGCAGGCGCTCAACTCGCCTTCGCAAGGCCACGGCGTGATAAGTGCCGGACATGCAACGTTGAATGACGCAGAATGGGATTTTCTTCTTCCCGCGTCTGGGCGATCATAGGCGCGGCATGCCTGAGAACTCTCCAGACGAAGTCACACCGTTCGTTTTCTCCGATCCCACCGGTAAACGCTGGCCGCGCCTGCGCCTGATTCTGCTTATCGGTGGAGTGCTGTTTTTTCTCGGGACGGTGTTGTTTGTTCAGACGCTTTTTGTCGCGCCGAAAATGAATGTGCCTTTTTCTCTGCGGCAATTGAAAGGTCAACTGAAAGCGTTGCAAAAAGAGAATCCCGCCGGCCAGTTCTCTCCGACTTCGCTGTTGTGGCAGAAATTTGGCGCCGCCCGACAGGCAGCAAGAAAGCTCGCTGGCGCGGCGCCCACTCCTTCCGCGCGGCCGCGAAAGAAATCGCCCGACAACGAAGTGCGCCTCGCATTTTACACCAATGGCGATCCCTACAGCTACACATCACTCCAGCAGCACGCGACACAGATCACGCATCTCTGTCCAGAATGGATGACTGTGATCAATGGGATGGGGGATTTGCAAATCGACGCAGACGCGCGGCTGCCGAAATTTGCCGCGAACAAAGGGATTGCGCTTATGCCGCTGCTGACCAACCTGGTCGGCGACACCTGGCAGCCGGAAGCGATCGAGAATCTGGCGCACGGTCCAGGAGAGCGACAAGACCGGTTTATCCAAAAGGCGCTTTCTGTCTTGCGTAATGCCAAGGCATCAGGCGTGGTGGTCGATTGGGAGCAAATCGACCCCGCCTACAAAAAAGACATCACCGGATTCATCAATAAGTTCGCCGGCGCGTTACACGACGATAACAAGGAGCTGTGGCTATGCGTTGAGCCCGGCCAGGAGTTGGACTACATCGATTTCGACGGGCTTGCTGACAATGTGGATCGTTTTGTGGCGATGTTGTTTGATGAGACGTCCGACACCGATCCACCGGGGCCGCTGGCGTCGCGCTCATGGTTCGAAGGCTGGATGCGCGTCCTGCTGGAAGATTCCGATACCAAGCAATGGATCATCGCGCTGGGTAGTTACGGATACGATTGGACCATCGGCGCGAAAAAGGCGGAGCTGATCAATTTTTCAGAAGCGATGAGTCGCGCGAACGATGCGGACATCGAGAGCGCAGAAGTCCGGGGACCCAGTTACAGTCCGTATTTTTATTTTCAGGACGA
The DNA here is from genome assembly GCA_003218345.1 of Verrucomicrobiota bacterium. Taxonomy (GTDB): domain Bacteria; phylum Verrucomicrobiota; class Verrucomicrobiia; order Chthoniobacterales; family UBA10450; genus Udaeobacter. Next base: position 1,300 of record QHNF01000285.1, read on the forward strand.
GGATAAGGAGCACGCCGTCTGGTTTCTGGACGCCGTGACATTCCTCAACCAACTGCGCATGGTGCGTGATCAAAAGGCGGGCGGATTCGCGCTCTATCGGCTCGGCAGTGAAGACCCCGCAATTTGGGAGGCATTAAGCGCTCCGCGCGATTTTAAATTTGATAACCAGACACGGCGGTCACTCGAACTGATAAAGTCGACCGATACGATAACGGATGTCGGCGACGGTGAAATTGTAACTGTTGACGAGGATCGCACAGATGGGATGCGAAGACTCGCAATTGACGCAGACGGGTATCTCACGGCGAAATACGTGAAGTTTGCGCAATTCCCAACGCTTTATCATCAAGGCGCCGGCGGCGAGCATCAGGTCGCAATCACTTTTGACGACGGCCCCGACTCCCGATGGACGCCAAAGATTTTAGATATTCTCAAAGCAGCGAACGTGAAAGCCGCGTTTTTTCTAGTGGGAGTTAACGCGGAGCGTTATCCCGAGCTTGTCCGTCGCATTGTCAACGAAGGGCACGAGATCGGGAACCACACTTATTATCATCCAAACCTGGCGCTCTGCTGGCCGGAGCACATCCGGCTTGAGTTGAACGCGACACAGCTTTTGCTCGAGACAATAACAGGTCGCGCGACCACATTGTTTCGTCCGCCTTACGCAGCTGACACGAGCCCGACGCAACTTAGCGAATTGACTCCACTGCAAATCGCGGAAGACCTCAATTATCTCGGCGTTCTGGAGAGTATCGACCCGCAGGACTGGGCAAAGCCTGGAGCGGACATCATTCTGCGGCGCGTGAAGCAACAACGGCGTGATGGCAGCATCATTTTGCTGCACGATGCAGGCGGGGATCGCTCGCAGACGGTTGAAGCGCTCCCACGTATTTTGGATTGGCTGCATGCGCGGGGCGATACCGTGGTGTCTTTGAGCACACTGCTGGGCACGACGCGTGACGCAGTTATGCCGCCCTTGCAAAGCAACGGCCAATCGCTCACGCGTCTGGTG
>QHNF01000285.1:2435-2653 GCA_003218345.1 Verrucomicrobiota bacterium
CATACCGTTTTCGGCGGGGAACTAAGGCAGATTTTTCGGAACCGATCAGTGTGGTGATGGCTGCCTACAACGAAGGGAAAGTGATCTCGGAAACCTTGCGCGCGCTTCTGGCCACACACTACCAGGGAGAAATTGAAGTCATTGTTGTAGATGACGGTTCACATGACGGAACAGCCGCAGAAGTTGAGCGTTTCACTGAGCGCGAGCCACGCGTCCGC
>QHNF01000287.1:0-3040 GCA_003218345.1 Verrucomicrobiota bacterium
AGCGTGTGCCTGGTAATTTTGTCAAACCCATCGGCGCTCGCGCACGGATGGTCGCGCGCTGAGACGCTGCTCTTAGCAGGTGGAACGCCTTGTCCAAGCGTTGACGGTTACATGCGGCTTGCGCCCAGAAGAGGTTGCCCGTGAACGGGTCTCCAAGAGCAGGCCGCGCCAATCCAAAAGGTGAGTGCGCAGATCGGGATGACTAAGCGCGCGCCGCACGTTGCGTGCCTGTCCGCCATAGCTTCACCCGAAGGCGGAAACAATCGGTAAAGACTGGAAACTGACCACAAATCCCTCTTCGCTGACTACGGCGGACAAGTAATACGGATGGCATCGAGGCAAAACACACGAATGACACTAACGAAAGAGGTGCCCGCTCTTAGATTTTCGCGCCCTTTCGCGTGTTTGGTGGGCAAACAAGTTGGTATTCTGAATATCCGCGTCATTCGCTTGATCCGCGGTTCTCCTAAGAGTCAGCGCACAGTTGTGTCAATCGTTAGCACTGCAGTGCCTTTGAGCTGGCCGACGCGAAATCGATCAAGCGCGGTGTTGGCTTGTTCCAATGGGAATGTTTCGGTCTTTGTTAGCACGGGAACGCGAGGCGCAATTTCGAAAAATTCTTCGCCATCGCGCCGAGTCAAGTTTGCCACTGAAGTGATGACTCGTTCTCCCCAAAGATCGCCATAGGGAAATGAAGGGATGTCGGTCATGTGAATTCCGCCGCAAACCACGGTGCCGCCTTTGGCGAGCGCGTGTAGCGCGGCGGGCACGAGCGCGCCAACCGAGGCAAAAATAATCGCAGCATCGAGTTTTTCCGGCGGCATCTCGGCGGAACCACCGGCCCAGACAGCACCCAGTTTCTTCGCGGCTTTCTGCGTCGCTGTGTCGCCGGGTCGCGTAAAAACGAAGAGATCGCGCCCCTCATAAAGCGCAACCTGCGCGATGAGGTGCGCGGCGTTGCCAAACCCGTAAATGCCGAGCCGGCGCGCGTCCCCTGCCTTGCGATATGAGCGATAACCAATCAGCCCCGCGCAAAGCAGCGGCGCGACATCGACATCATTGTATCGATCGGGCAAATGAAAACAGAATTGCGCATCTGCGACGGTGAATTCGGCGTAACCGCCGTCGATGGTATAGCCGGTGAAGCGCGCTTGATCGCAGAGATTTTCCCGGTTCGATCGACAATAAGCACATTCGCCATCTGTCCAGCCGAGCCACGGAATTCCAATGCGGTCGCCCACTTTAAATTTCGAATTTACCATATCGCCGATCTCCTCGATGTGGCCGACGATTTGGTGCCCGGGAATCAGCGGCAGTTTGGGGTCGGGTAGCTCGCCATCGACTACGTGAAGATCGGTCCGGCAAACTGCGCATGTAGCTATTCGCACGAGCAGTTGTCTCTTCGCGGGTCTTGGCTTCGGCACATCGCGGAGTTGTAATAGCTGCCGCGGCTTATTGAGGATCATCGCGCGCATGCTCTAACATAGATCATGAATAACAATGACGAAGCACGAATCGCGTATGACGAAGAAAACCCGCCTTCGCGCAGCTACGGCGTAGCAGGCGAGATTCGAGTGAAAGAAACGCTCGGCGATCTGGGGAGCACAGGCTGCTAGCCTGTTGATCTCGGCACCTTGCCAAGATGCAGTGTACATTCTCGCGACCACGCCTCGCAAGCTGTTGCCGGCAGGCTGCCGGCAACTACAGGCTAGCAGCCTGTGCTCCCCAGAGAAGTTGCACGCGCACTCCTTCACTCGGGTTTTCAAACATGGGAGAGCGTGAGCAGGAGTAAGAGTAAGAATAGGAGCATCAGCGCGCGCCTGCGGGCGCTGGCTGAATTTGGCCGTCACCTGGTTCTGGCGCGGACTCACCTTCGTGGTGCGTATGCGCGCTGCGCAGGAACGGCACTCTGTCTAGGACATGCTCCTGAAACCATTCCAGCCAGAGATAGATCACCGGTGTTACAAACAACGTGATCAGTTGTGAGAAAATCAGGCCACCAACAATAACAAGGCCCAGAGGACGGCGCGCCGAGGCGTCGTGGCCGAACCCGAGTGCGAGCGGCACTGCGCCCATCAGAGCAGCGAAGGTAGTCATCATGATCGGGCGAAATCGCTCGAGACTGGCTTCGTGAATGGCTTCTCGCAAACCCAAGCCTTCGTCGATTCGTTTCAGCGCGAAATCGACTACCAGGATTCCGTTCTTCTTAACGATGCCAAGTAGAAGAAACAATCCGATGACGCTGTAGAGGGACAAGCTCGATCCAAAAATCCAAAGCGTGAATAAACCGCCTACTACAGCCGGCACGATCGCGGGGAAAAGCACAGTAATCGGATGGACGTAGCTCTCGTAGAGAATTCCCAGAATCACATACATGACGAAAATCGCGGCGATGAGCAGCAGCGGCAGCGATTTAAATAATTGGCGAAAGACGAGCGCTTCCCCTTGAAAAGTGGCTTGCACACTCGGGATTTGCTGGTGCACTTGCGCGAAGCTGTCTTCGATGAATTTCGTGGCATCGCCGATCGCGACGTCTGGAAGCAAGTTGAAGTTGATGGTCACGCTTGTGAATTGGTTGAAGTGATTGACTGCCTGCGGACCAACGATTTGCTTGCTCGATGTTACAGCGCGCAGCGGCACGAGATTTGAGGCAGTACCTGTGGTGGTTGTGATGTTTCCACCGCCTGCTCCTGTTCCGCTAAAGGTGCCACCTGTGTTACTGCGTACGTAAAGATCGTTAAGATCAGCGGGTGTCGCGCGCTCACTGTCCTTCACTTCCAGAATGACCTGGTATTGATCCTCGGGCTGTTTGATTAGATAGACGTAGTTTTGGGAGTAAGCAGTGCGTAACAAGCTCTGCACGGCGGAAGTAGACACACCGTAGGTAGCAGCGCGCTCGCGGTCGATATCGACGGTGAGATTCGGTGTGTTGTTGTAATAATCGGAGCGGACTGAAGCGAAGCCTTTGAAACCCTTAAGCTTCGCCATCAACTGATCGGCCGCGGCGTAAACATCATCGGGAACAATGCCATTAAGTGTA
>QHNF01000287.1:3190-3592 GCA_003218345.1 Verrucomicrobiota bacterium
AAACCAAAAATCAATCCTTGCGAGGACGCCGTGCGAGCAGCAAAGCCGGCAAGCGTGAAAAATTGCGCGATGTTCGGATCGTCCTTCAGTTTCTGGTTGACCTGTTGCTGATAGGCATGCATCTGCGCAGGCGAAGAGCCTTCTTGCGCGATGAAAACGCCCCTCACAAAGCCGCTGTCACCCGGCGGCAGCAGCGTGAACGGCAGGTGAGTAAAGAAAAACCAGAGCCCCAGAATGCACACGAGAAGGATCGGCACCGTGAGCCAGGCGTGATCCAGAAACTTGTCTAACACGCGGCCATATACCGCTATGACACGCTTGATGAACTCTCCAGTATGTCGCTCCATCCACGCGCGCTTATGTCCAGCTCTGCGCTCGCCTAGGATACGCGCGCACATGAGC
>QHNF01000288.1 GCA_003218345.1 Verrucomicrobiota bacterium
TCCCTTTGGTTCGACCTGCGCTTAGCCTTCGGCTGAGAGCCGTATGGGTTGATGCTGGCCACGGCAGCGCGGTATCACCACTCGCACCGATTACCCTGTATCACCCCAGCCGCAATCATCGCGCGGCCTTTTTCGACCTGATCACCCAATTGGGCACAACAGATCTCATAATAAGAATCGGGTCGCACGCCTCTTTCGGCCGTGGCGGCGGCATAGCAAGGGGTTCCGCTAACCCGCCTGCCTACTGGGCGTTTGGACAACAAACCGCCGTCGCATTTTACTATCTTGCACGCGCCGAAGCGGTTTTTTGTGGATTGACATATATACGTTTATCCGTATATATATTGCATGCCCTTATCTGGAAATGGCCAGCCAGCGTTTCTCTTTCGGACATTGTCCGACCCGACCCGCCTGCGTTTGCTGAATCTGCTCGCGCCTGGCGAAACCTGCGTCTGCGAATTGACCGATACCCTGCGGCTCGTACAACCCAAAGTGTCGCGCCACCTCGCGCATCTCAAGCGTGCTGGCCTGGTGGAAGCACGCCGCGATGGGAAATGGATGTATTACCGCTGGGCGAAACACGGCGATCCGCTCGTCCGCCATGTTCTTAGGGGACTGCGCGAGTGGATGACGAAAAATCCGCGAATGAATGGCGAACGCCGGCTGCACGAAAGAATTTGCTGCAAGATCAGTCAAAGAAAATCAGAGGGAACACCAGACAAATGAAAACGAGCGAATTCATCTCCGCATTGCGGAGGGCCACAGACACTCAGTTGATCTTTGTCGATCTGGACGGTCAGGCTGTGCACAGTGGCTATCATCTCACAGAACTAAAAGCGGCTTCATTCGAAACGGTTGATTGCGGCGGCCAGGTGAACCGCTGGCATGAGGCGATCCTGCAACTTTGGGTGCCGCCGGATGCGGACGACGATTACATTACGGTGGCCAAGTTCTTGAAAATTTTCGACAAGGTGCGTGGCATGATCCCGCTTGATCTTGATGCCGAGATTCGTGTGGAGTACGGCGACGAAAATTTCTTTCCATCCACGTATCGGGTCCGTTCCGTAGCGCGTGATCGCAACATGACCCGAGTCTTGCTCCAGCCGCCTGAAACCACCTGCAAGGCACGCGAGCGCCGGATGGCCGGTGCACAATCATCGAGCCCAAGCGATTCCTGCTGTGTGGCTGCGCCAACGTGCTGCTAGTTCCGCGCGCCAGTATTGTAGCGTGCGCTGTCCTCAGCGCAGCAATCAACGCGACACATGAGGTCCGCTGAGGACAGCGGACACTACAGCCGCCCGGATCTACCACTTTCGAAGTGCGAGACATTCCCGCACGCCTTTGAGAACGGCGTTCCCTCAAACGGGAGATGCGATTGATCCTTGCGCTGGTTTTTGCATCGACATCGGAATTCGCTACTTCTTCAATGGACGCAATGAAGCGAAATTTCTTTTGGCTCGGCGCGTTCCTGACAGTTGTGTTTGCAATGTTCGCCCAGGATCGGTCTCCATCGGCGGGACCGGCAGATTTTGACGTCATCATTAAAGGCGGGACGATTTACGACGGCTCTGGCGCTGAGCCGCAACATGCGGATGTGGCAATCCGCGGCGACCGAATCGCAGGCATCGGCGATTTCAAAACGGCGCAGGCAAAAACATTTATCGATGCGAAGGGCCTCGCCGTCGCTCCTGGCTTCATCAACATGCTTTCCTGGTCAACGCAATCGTTGATCCAGGATGGACGCTCGCAGAGCGAGATCCGACAGGGCGTGACTACCGAGATCATGGGTGAAGGCGAATCGATGGGACCGGTGAACGACCGCGTGCGCGAGCACATGCTGCGCACCCAAAGCGATATCAAATACGATATCAAATGGAACACGCTGGCGGAGTATCTGCATTATCTGGAGAACCGCGGCATCTCCTGCAATGTGGCTTCGTTTATTGGCGCAACTACCATTCGCGAATACGTCATCGGCTTCGAAGATAAACAGCCCACTTCGGAACAACTCGAGCAAATGCGCCAGCTCGTGCGCAAAGAAATGGAAGCGGGCGCGCTGGGAATTGGCACGTCGCTGATTTATCCGCCCGCCTTTTACGCCAAGACTGAGGAATTAATCGAGCTCTGCAAAGTCGCGGCGAAATATCAGGGCAAATACATCTCGCACATGCGCAGCGAGGGAAACCGGCTGCTCGAAGCGCTGGATGAATTAATCCGGATCAGCAGGGAAGCAGGTATTCCCGCAGAGGTTTATCACATCAAAGCGGCCGGCAAACAAAACTGGGGCAAGGTCGACGATCTGCTTTCGCGAATTGAAGCCGCGCAAAAAGAGGGACTGAAGATCACAGCCAATATGTACACGTACACAGCAGCCGGCACGGGGCTGGACGCTTGTTTGCCGCCATGGACCGAAGATGGGGGTTATCCCGCGCTGTTCAAGCGCCTCCGCGATCCCGCAACGCGAGAAAAAATTGCCGCCGAGGTCAGCAAAGACAGTGACGATTGGGAAAATCTGTACATCGGCGCAGGCTCACCTGAGAGAATTTTGCTGTTCGGATTCAAGTCGGACAAACTGAAACCGCTTACCGGCAAATCGCTGGCCGAGGTCGCCAAAATGCGCGGCAAAGATCCCATCACTACAATCATGGATCTAATCTCGGAGGATCAATCACGCATTGAGTCGATTTATTTTTTAATGTCGGAGGAGAACGTAAAGAAAGAATTGGCGAAACCGTGGATTTCATTCGGCTCTGATGAAGCTTCACAGGCGCCAGAAGGCGTTTTCCTCAAGTCAAATCCGCATCCGCGCGCCTATGGAAATTTCGCGCGGGTGCTAGGAAAATACGTGCGGGACGAGAAAGTGATCCCCATGAGCGAGGCCGTGCGACGACTAAGCGGATTACCTGC
>QHNF01000289.1 GCA_003218345.1 Verrucomicrobiota bacterium
AGGGACCGCGAATGACTTCGCCACCGGATGCGGCATACCGCCTGATCCGGAGGAGGCGCTGGCGCTCTGTATGGAACGCGAAGGAGTACCAATCGACCTTGGTAAGGCCAATAAGCGGTGGTTCCTAAACGCAGCCAGCATTGGCTTCGGCGCCGAGGTCACAGCGAACACTCCGTCGGAACTCAAACGCCTGCTTGGCCATGCCGCGTACACGCTGATGGCTGCAATTCTGGGTACGAACCTTCGTCACCATCAAGGAAGGCTAATCTTGCCGGATCGCGAAATCGCTGGCAGAGGCCCGGTGGCAATCGTCGGCAATGGGCGTCAGACGGGCGGCGGCGTCCAAGTCGCTCCTCGCGCACACATTGACGACGGTTTGCTCGATGTTCTTGTCGTTCGTGAGATCCCAGCGATGGCGTTGCTCGCCGCCGCGCGAGAGTTGCAAGAGCTTTCACCAGATGGCGAATATATCTCCTATTGGCAGACCCCTTGGGCCGAGGTCCGCACCGAAGAAGCAATCCCCGTCAACCTGGATGGCGAGCCGGTGCGGTTTTCGAGCGTCCGATATGAAGCAGTACCGAGGGCGATTCGGCTGATTGTTCCGCCGAATTGTCCATTATTATCGGCAACTGTGAAGTAAGGGGTCTAAGGCTGCGCCGATTCCGCTGACTCGGATCCTTTGAGTGCCGCCCGCGGGCGAGATCGATATCGCTCTCGTGCCAGTGCTAGTAAGCGGCGGGGTATCAGAGTAAATTCCTTTACGTAAGAGAAGATAGCCGGCGTTTCGCGGTTCTGAGCAACCCAAGGTTCGTGCTTTGGTTTTCCAAATCGCAATTGATGGACCGATTTCTCTCCATGTGAGTTTTCGCAGTTTCAAATCGCGGGGTTATCTGTGCAGGATGGAGCCGGGAGCGATTCATGCCGACGCGCCGATCTTTTCTCCGCACATCTCTTGCGGCCACGACCGCGATCCTTGCCGATGTCTCGAGCATTGTCGCGAACGAGACGCCCACGATATCCAAATCGTCGTCAGACGTATCTGTCGATGGCGTCAAGTTTCTCACGCCGGAGGCCCCTGATTACGCGATCGCGCGGAAGATTTACAACGCTGGGATTTCGACCCAGCCGAGAGTCATCGCTTGTTGCACGTCTGAGACTGGCGTGCAACACGCCCTCGAACGAGCAAAGGCAGAGAATTGGCCGGTCGCGGTAAAAGCAGGAGGACATTCCTTTGAAGGATTTTGTCTTAATGAAGATGGGTTGGTCGTAAATGTTTCGGCGTTGCGTCGGATGCAGCTGGATGTGAAGACCGGCAATTTGATCGCAGGCGCCGGTTGTCAGTTGGAAGAAGTGAACCGGTTTCTCCTGGCGAGAGGTCGTTTCCTTCCCGCGGGATCGTGCGGAACAGTCGGTCTGGCCGGTCTTACCCTTGGCGGCGGATACGGGATGTTTGCCAGAAAATGGGGTTTGACCTGCGACCATTTGCGCAGGGTGAAAATGGTGGATGGCGCTGGAGCAATCCGTGATTCAAATGAGGATCCCGATTTACTCTGGGTCTCGCGCGGTGGTGGAAATGGTCACTTTGGAATCGTGACCGAACTGACGTTCAACACGCGCGCCGCTCCTGCGCGATTTTCTGCCTGGAAGTTTCGCGCCTACAGACTCGACCCGAAACGCGCCACGGCGTTGCTGGAGACCTGGTTCGAAGCTAGCGCCGACTTGCCTAACGAGGCGTTTTCGGCCTGGATCATGAACGGCAGCCAGGTCACCGTGCTTGTCACCACCATCGGTTCGCGGGAGCAAAAAGGGTTGGTGGTTTTCCGTCACCGGCTCGCCGGCCTAACGAAGAAAGCGACGTCTGCGGTCCCCTCTCCGCTCAAGAAATCCTTGTCCTGGTATTATGGAGATCCGGGTCCGGTTTATTTCAAGAACGCGAGCGCGGGGTATTACAAGGGAGTGGCCGACATCCGGCCAGCGCTACCCGGTATTTTCGAAGAGGTCTTGAGTTTTCCGGGCCTGGTTTTTCAGATCAATACTTTGGGCGGCGCGATTTCCGCCGATGTGGACGGCGCCTATCCGCATCGCGCGTTTGCTTACCTGGGCGAGTCCCAGGCATATTGGGAATCAGTGGCACACGCGACTGTGCTTCAAGAAGCAATTGGAAGGATGCGCGCTCACATTGCGCAAGCCGGAATCACGCGTCACTACGCAAACTATCCGGATCTTGCTTTCAAAGATTGGCCAACGGCTTATTACGGCGCAGAAAATTATGCGCGCCTCCAGCAACTGAAACGGCGGTACGATCCTGAGAACCGCATCCGCCATCCGCAAAGCGTGCAGTTGCCCGATTGATTAAGAAGGGCAGACGGTGCCGGTGGCGGGACTCGAAGATTGACGAAAGTGGCTTTCAGCAATGACGCCGCGCTCGATGAAGTCACCCAGGATGTGATCGACCTCGACGGGCGCGCCCTTGCGCAAATCGCGAGGCAGGCACAAATGAATGTAATCGGAAGATTATGATACTGCGCATCTACACAATAATTCACACGCTCATCAGTCTGGTCGGAATTTTTACCGGCTTGGTCGTTCTGTTTGGCATGCTCGCTGGCGAACGCCTCGACGGTTGGACCAAGTGGTTCTTGATTACTACCGTGCTGACGAGCGTGACGGGCTTCTTTTTTCCGTTCCATGGTTTCACGCCTGCTTATGCAGTTGGCATCATATCGCTGTTGGTGTTGGCAGTTGCAATCTTCGCGCGCTACCCCCGTCAACTCGCGGGCGCCTGGCGCTGGATCTACGTGGTCACGGCTGTGATTGCGCTGTATCTGAATGTGTTTGTTGGGATCGTGCAGGCCTTCCTGAAAGTACCGGCTTTACATGCGATGGCGCCGACGCAGACCGAGCCGCCGTTTAAGCTCACTCAGCTCGTTGTGCTGGCGCTTTTCGTTTTGCTTGGCATTGTCGCGGCGATCAGGTTTCGTCCCGATTCGATCCGTGCGACTTGAATCTGAAAGATACTGAGGCGAAGGAACTGACATCGCCGAACGGAAGTTTGGCTGATCTGTAACTTGTTTTCCGTTTTCCTAGTCACATGGTAACTGCTGCGGTGATTAATCCGATTATGCCATGAAAGTTTCCGCCGAAACCGAAGGCCTCTTTACTGTTTTGCGACAATCGGCGAAGCCGGAGCCGGTGAGGGCGATCGAAAAGCTTGTCGAGGACTCGCCAGACCGTGAGCTTTGCCGCATTAATGCCCTGGCGTTCGCCGCCGAGCATAAGCTTGATGAAGAGGATGTGATCGCTGCTTTTCTGCACGGCGCGCGACTCTGCATTTTCGATATGTCATGGAACATCCTCTGTCCCGGTTGCGGTGGCGTTCTGGGTTCGGGCACAACGCTTAAGACTGTAAATCAACCCGAATA
>QHNF01000268.1 GCA_003218345.1 Verrucomicrobiota bacterium
GCAAGCGCGCGCCGGTTTCGAAGCCGATAAGCAATCGCTCATTATTTACGAGCGCGATCGCGGGCAGATGCACAATGCCACCGCGAGTTGGGACCGCTCGGTCGGCAGCTTGGCGTGGGCGTCGGACTTGAAGCGGATTTTCTTCAGCGCTGAGGATCATGGCGAGTCGCCCATCTGGGAAATGGCCCCCGATGAAAAAGAGCCGCACGAAGTCGTACGCTTACACGCGGATGACCTCGCATTTTCCAAAGACGGCAGGGTTCTTTTTTTCACTCGCGTCTCCACCGCCGCGCCAACTGAAATCGCGCGCCTGGAAATCGCCGATTACGAAAACGCTACCGGTCATGGCCAGGACCAGGTCGCCGCGGCGGCTGTGACTCATATCAACGAGGCGCTGCTCGCGAAGATCGACATGCAGCCGTTGGAGTCGTTCACGTTCAAAGGCTCGAATAACGACGACGTGCAGGGATTTATAATCAAGCCGTCGGGATTCGATCCGAACAAAAAGTATCCGCTGAAGTTTTTGATTCACGGCGGCCCGCAGGGCGCTTGGGGAAACGAGTGGACGTACCGCTGGAACGCGGAGTTGTTCGCGGTCGGCAACCCCGAAAGATTTCGGGGCCAAGGCGGCTACGTGGTGGTAATGATCAATTTCCACGGCTCGACCGGCTACGGGCAGAAGTTTACCGATTCGATCAGCGGCGATTGGGGCCGCAAACCGTATACCGATCTGATGAAAGGGCTCGATTACGTGGAGAAGACATTCCCGTTTATCGACAAGAACCGCGAGGCGGCGCTGGGCGCGAGCTACGGCGGTTACATGGCGAATTGGTTGTTATTTCAAATGCATCGTGTCGCACGATGGCATGTTTAACGCGGAGTCAGCGTATGGCACGACGGAAGAACTTTGGTTTCCTGAATGGGAGTTCAAGGGACCGCCGTGGAAGCAACGCGAGCTTTACCGGAAATGGTCGCCGCATTTGTTTGCCGACAAATTCAAAACGCCAACTTTGGTGATTCATGGCCAGAACGATTACCGAATCGATGTTTCGCAGGGCTTCGATCTTTTCACCACGCTGCAAATACTGAAGGTGCCGTCGAAAATGTTGTATTTTCCGGACGAAGGCCACTGGGTGCTCAAGCCGCAAAACTCGCAACTGTGGTACAAGACTGTGAACGATTGGATTGATCAATGGTGCAAATAGTCCTCTGTCATGTCGACCGAAGTGGAGACATCTCTCAATATTTCTGACCGGAAACAGTAAGAGATTGAACTCGTTCGTCTCCCGACTCTCTCGCCGCTGCCCTCGCGGCATAACCGTCCATGTCGCTCGTCCCGTTTGCTCGATTCCTCGACTACGCTCGGAATGACAAAGACGTAGCGACGCCTGCGCCCCCAAGAAAATCCGCGATGCGAGCGATTGCTGCTGATCGCGCGAGTGTCGTAAACGGATTGGCGAATACTGAATCGAGAGACGCGAACGATGAATCGTAAGTTGATATGCCTGAATCACGGCAGCTACCGCCCTCGCTTGACTTTTTGCGCGGCTTGCGCATTAAGAACGCCGTCGTAAGCCTTATGTCTCGCTCTCTCTTTCGGATTGCACTGCCAGCCCTGTCAATTGCCCTGCTTTTTCTCGTGACCGGTTGTGGCGAGGATCCGCGCTTTTCTGCGAGGACGCAGTATTTGGGCGGCGCTTACGGCGGCGCTGAGGGCGGTCCCCCGCATGACAGTGTCTCCTATTGGGATGGAGATAGTGTTAATGGAAGCCCCTCTGTGAAGATCAGCCTCGGAGAACAGCGCGCCTATTTTTACAAGAGCGGCGTGCTCGTTGGCGTTTCACAACTATCAACCGGCCGCGAAGGACTAAACACTCCGCTCGGTCATTTCTCGATTATTCAAAAGGACAAAGACCATGTCTCAAGCCTATTTGGAGATTACGTCGATGCGGCCGGCAACGTGGTCGTGCCCAATGTCGATATTAAGAAAGATCCGAAACCGCCGGGCGCTCATTTCAGGGGCACGCCGATGCCGTACTTCATGCGCATCGTATCAGGCACAGGCATGCACGCAGGTTATTTGCCGGGCTATCCTGCGTCGCATGGATGTATCCGCATGCCCGAATTCATGGCTGAAACTTTCTTCAAATCGGTCTCAGTCGGAACGCCGGTCACGATCACGAATTAGGTTTGTTGGGGGTAGCATCCGTTGATTGGGCATTTTTGGGGAATGATGCAACCTGCATGACACATTGCGTGCAGTCTCTCCGCCTCTCCTCTTGGCCAAGGGAGAGGACTGAGGTGAGGGGTTGGAGCGTCGCTGTCGCAAATTGCCCTGAATAGACCCTCACCCTCCCCTCTCCCTTAGGGAGGGAGAGGCGACCATACGCACACACCGGGTCGCATTGATTGGAATAGCCGCTAAACAATCGGCAAAATCTACCGCCCGTCGGGAACAGTACTATCTGGGCTTGCAGAAAATTCCCGGTGGCGGCATTCTCATTGTCCCCTGTCAGGAATATGATCGTCATCACGCAACCAAACGCTACTGAGGAACAGGTCCAGCGGATCGTCACGCGCGTACGCGAGTTTGGGCTGGAGGCACAGATCAGCCGCGGCGCATCGCGCGTAATCATCGGCGTAATCGGCCCGGAGGCACTTCTTCGCGAAAAACCGCTGGCTGCTATGGCCGGCGTCGAAGCCATCGTGCCCGTGTTGAAGCCATACAAACTTGCTGCGCGGGATTCCCGCGGGGCATCTTCGGTCGCGATTGGCAACGTGCGGCTGGGTGAACACGAGAATGTTGTTCTCATTTGCGGCCCATGCTCAGTCGAAAGCAGGGAACACATTCAGTCGATCGCGACAATCGTGAAAGAATCTGGCGCAAAAATTTTGCGCGGTGGCGCGTTTAAACCGCGGACTTCCCCATATAGTTTTCAGGGGTTACGCGAAGACGGACTTCGCTTCCTCGCGGAAGCGCGCGCGAAAACGGGGCTGCCGGTCGTTACCGAAGTGATGGACCCGCGCGATCTCTCGATGGTCGAGAAGTATGCAGACTGCCTTCAAGTTGGCACCCGCAATATGCATAACTTCTCGCTCTTAAAGGAAGTGGGCCGCAGCAGACTTCCTGTGCTGCTCAAGCGCGGATTCAGCGCCACAATTTATGATTTGATCATGAGCGCCGAATACATCCTGAATGAGGGTAACTCGAATGTAATTCTCTGCGAGCGCGGCATTCGCACGTTCGAGACCGCCGCGCGCTACACGCTCGATCTAAGCGCTGTTCCAATCTTGAAATCTAAGACGCACCTGCCAGTTATAGTCGATCCGACGCACGCGATCGGTCTGCGCGAATTTGTCCCGCAGATGTCCCTCGCCGCAGTCGCTGCCGGCGCGGACGCGCTCATGATCGAAGTGCACGATTCCCCGGACAAGCGCTGACGCCGGAAATTTTCGCCGAGCTTGTTCCGCGTCTCCGCGCCGTCGCGGCAGCTATCGGCAGAAAACTGTAGCCGATTCGCCGCTTACCGTGCACGCGCCGCGGGTCTCACGACACGCGGCTACAACTCTGCGATAATTTCGCTTAGATTTCGCAGTGGAAAAATCGATCCGCGCAGGGCTCTTGGAAAGTGCAGCAGCGAGCGAACCAATCGCGCGCAAACTTCGAGCAATCGAAAGAGCTCAATGGCCTGTGCAATTTTCACACGTTATCCAGTCGGCGCAGGCATTTCTGGCCGCCACCATTGCGCACACGTGGCATCGGCTTAGAGCCAATGATCGGCAGCCTGCCGATTCCGCGATTTGGATCCTTTGTCCCAACGTCCATTCTCAAGAATTGATTTACGAAAGTTTGCTGAACTGGCAGTCAGATGCGCTCTTCCTGCCGGAAGCCGAGCTTGCGGCCGTCGAAAATGTCTTGCCTGACCCGGAAATCGCAGCTGAACGGTTGGCGCTGCTAATGCAAATCGACCGCGGGACTGGTCCGCGCATCATCGTCGCGACGCGCGCAAGTGTCGATCAACCTGCTCCGAGGCGCGGTGCGCTCCAGTCCGCTATGATCCAGCTTCGGCGCGGAGCAAACGCGAAGATGGAAGGCCTTGTTGAACAACTCGTCGACAGCGGCTACGAGCGTGTCGCCCAAGTCACCACTCGGGGACAGTTCGCCGTCCGCGGCGGGATTGTCGATCTTTATTCCTGGCAGGCGCAATTGCCGTTCCGGCTGGAATTTTTCGGCGACGAAATTGAATCGCTGCGCGAGTTCGATATCGACACGCAAACGTCGGTGCGCGATTTGGCTGGCACCGATATTTTGCTTGGCACCCAAGGAACGGCGGTCTCTAGTCCGCCGCGTCGACTTGAAGATCGCGCTTCTTTGATAGATGATGAGAGCGGCACCGTCCGCGATTATCTCGCGACCGATCATCTTCAGATCGATGTCGAGCCGGATGATAATTCCAGTGCTCACATCCAAATCAGCGAAGGTTGGATTGAGACCGGCCCGGAAGATTTCAGCGGCGCTTTCCAGGATTGCGAGGTCGGAGAATTTGGGGTCGGCGACCTCGTCCTCGCCGAGGCAAAACGGTCGCAGTTTGTCGAGCGCTTAAATGAATGGCGCGCGAATAAGGCGAAAATCGTCATCTACTTTCAGACTGAGGGCGAGATTGAGCGCTTTCGCGAGATCATGGCGGGCGCCATTGATGATGTCGATTTCGTCGAAGGAACTCTCGCCCACGGATTTTGCTTCCCGGCAGCCAATCTCGTCGTCCTCTCGGCTGCAGAATTATTTGGACGCTTTGCCGCCCACCCGCGCCGGCGCCTGCGTCGTGCGGAACGTCATCGCGCACAGATCGATTTCAGTGAACTGAGCGAGGGCGATCTGGTCGTGCATCTCGAACACGGAGTGGGAAGGTTTTTAGGTTTGCAAAAAATTGGTAGGGCGCGACCGCCGGACGTGGCCACGACGGACGGCCCGGCGGTCCGTCCCCACCAATATGAAGAACAGGAAGTTCTCGCACTCGAGTTTGCAGATGAAGCAAAGCTCTATGTGCCTCTCGAGCAAGCGTACCTCGTTTCCCGGTATGTGGGCGCAGGAAAAAAATCGCCCCCGCTCAGCTCGCTTGGCGACGGCAAATGGGCCCGCGCCAAAACAAAAGCCGCGGCTGCCATTTTTGATTACGCCGGAAAAATGCTCGCGATTCAGGCAGAACGGCAAACGCATTCCGGCCACGCATTTGCCCCGGACACAAAATGGCAGACAGAATTTGAACATTCATTCCCGTTTCGCGAAACGCCGGACCAAATGAAGGCGATCATCGATACAAAGATCGACATGGAACAGCCCCAACCGATGGATCGCTTGATCTGTGGCGACGTCGGTTTTGGCAAAACCGAAGTCGCCGTGCGTGCTGCGTTCAAGGCCGTCATGGACGGTAAACAGGTAGCCGTGCTCGCGCCGACCACAGTTCTAGCACAACAGCATTTCGAAGTGTTCCGGCAGCGCATGCTCGATTACCCGGTGCGGATCGAAATGCTCAGTCGCTTTCGTTCGCAGTCCGAACAGAAGAAAGTATTGCGACTGCTGCGCGAAGGCGGCGTCGATATTGTCATTGGCACCCACCGGCTCATCTCGGGCGACGTGGTATTCAAAGATCTCGGCCTGGTGGTGATCGATGAGGAGCAGCGTTTTGGAGTTCTGCACAAGGAGAAATTCAAAGAGCTCTTGAAGCTGGTCGATGTCCTGACGCTCTCCGCCACTCCGATTCCGCGCACACTTTACCTTTCACTTGTCGGCGTAAAAGACATGTCCACCATTGAGACCCCGCCGCTCAACCGCTTGCCGGTAGAAACGGTGGTGTCGGCTTACGATGAGCGGATCATTCGCGCTGCAATTAATCGCGAGCTGGAGCGGCAGGGGCAGGTATTCTTTTTGCACAATCGCGTAATGACAATCGAGCGGTTGCGGGACCGGATTGTCGAGCTTTGCCCACAGGCCAGGGTTGAAATCGGGCACGGCCAGATGGGAGCGGACGAATTGGAAGCAGTCATGGCACGATTCATTGCCGGGAAGACTGACGTGCTCGTTTGCACCACAATCATCGAAAGCGGTCTCGATATTCCGAATGCAAACACCATCATTATCGACCGCGCGGATCAGTTTGGTCTCGCCGATTTGTATCAATTGCGTGGACGCGTCGGCCGAGCTGAGCACAAGGCGTATGCCTATTTGCTTCTTCCGCGCGAAATGATGACAGTCGGCGCCGCCCGCAAGCGGATCAGCGCGA
>QHNF01000269.1 GCA_003218345.1 Verrucomicrobiota bacterium
GAGTTTCTGCCGCCGCGAAAGACTCATCAAATTCCCTGGCAATTGCGGTGGTGATCGCGGTGCCGCCAATGGGAAGGCTGCGCGAGAAAATTCTTCCAGGCTCGACAAAGAGAACGTTGGTGGTGCGCGCGCCGATGTCCATCAGCAACGAGCAGTCCTTTAGGTTCGTGTGGCTGTAGCGAAACGCATTGTAGAGCGCCATCGGCGCGACATCGACAGTGGATGTATGCAGCACTCCTTCTTCGACGCCGGCATTGATGTCGTCTAGCAAATCAACCTTGATCGCGACCAGGACGACCTGAACTTGCTCGCCCAGGCCGCCGCCAACGAGCTGGTAATCCCAGACTACCTCGTCGATCGGGAATGGAACGTTCTGTTGTGCTTCGAACGAGATGATCTTCTCCAGCTTTTCCTGATCAATGGCGGGCAGTTTCACAAAACGCGCAAAAACCGATTGCGCGGGTAGCGCGTAATTCACCGAGCCGTGTTTAATGTGCAGCTCAGCCATCATCTCGCGCACGGCAACGGCGATTTGCCCCCGCATTTCCTCGCCGCCCGGATCAGCGGAAATTTCGCGCAGACGATGATCCAGCAAGACCAGGCCCCCGTGCGGTTGCACGCGAAATTCCGCGAGGCGAATAGTTTGAGACCCGATATTGAGAGTGATCAGGCGTTTAGGGAGAGCCATTGTTTTAAAATTTCCGAATCCCAAAACTTAAATCCCCAACAAATTTCAAGCTCCAAATCTCAGAGCAACTCCATAGGGCGCATTCTCTCTTGGTCATTTTAAACTTGCGATTTCTTTGGAATTTGGGAATTGCGATTTGGAGTTTCCGCTTCAGCTTCAGCGGTTCTTGATCTGTTCGTAACGGTCCCAATAAAGCGGCGCAAACGGTGTTTGGTCCTTGTTAAGAACGAATCCCGAAACCTGCGCCATAGTCGTGAACCATCCCGGCTGCGCTCTGGCAAGACTCGCTTCTGCTTTCACGGCGCCCTGCTGCGTAATCTGCACCGCAATGTTTTGGAATGAATTCGTCGTAATCGGCCGATTATCCGCGAATCGTGCAAGTGCGCGAGGTGAAACGTACATGACCGACCGCTTTTCGCGGCCGGCTGAGATATTCGCCTGGGTGACTTCGCCGATAAGAAGATTGCCATTGAAAAGAATGTAATACTTGAACGTCAGCTCGTCGGTGAATCTGGGACCGGCAGCAAATTCCACCTCCACTTCCAGCCAGCGGTCGCGCTGGTTCGTCGGATATTGTTGCGCGCCAGCGTAAGAAAATTGCGGAGCCGAGATCAAATTTTTCGTGATCTTGGTAATCTGAAACTCCTGGCCCGTGCCGGCAGCTAGCGCAAAGACGACCAGTGGATTGAAGAGGAGAAAGATCAGCAGCGCGTTCGCCGTCATATAGCTCGCCGCTTCCAGACGAGGATTACGTTCAAGGATTGAACGAACGGAACCGCGGAACGCGTATGCTCGATGTTTCATAAGAAGCGCCGGCCGTGATTTGGAATTTTTCATTGCCGACCCCGCCCATGATGTAGGTCTCGAATTCATCGCCACTGAACTTACCGCTCGACCTTCCGTAGAACACGCCCACTTCTCCAAAGGAATACGCCGGATCCAACCGCAACCCCATGATGTCCCGCGGTAAACCGGCCCGGAGTGCTGCGGAGGCGTTTGTTTTTTCGCCTTCCACGGCGCTGACTAACCCGACTGACGAAATCTTCTTTTGGCTCAGTACAGGGAGATCGTGAAATAGAGCCGACCAATTGAGCGCGCCGAAAATTTCAGGCCGATAAACCGCAAGCGTAAGAGCAGTGTCAGGAGCAGCGAGGCGCTGCTGTTGTCCGAGCGTGATCGTTTCAGTTTGCGTCAACTGATTCGTTTGCTGCGCCGCCACTGAAAAACAGAAGCTGAGAAAACTGAAGACGATAACGAGCCAGCAGTTAATCATGGCATACTTCACAACCGAAAAGAGCCAAGCGCCAGCAAAATCTTACAGATTGGTCGGGAGCGCACGCTTGCAGCGTGCTGCTCGCGGCATCCTGCCGCGGGCTTCTTGACGCCCCTATTCATCGGAAGCACTGATCGTTCGGCAAGATGTACGTGCTCCCTAAGGCAAGTCGCGTGATTCGTTGAAATCGTTATGTCGTCCCCGCTTCGACCCGGCATGGGGAGAATCCCGCTGGTGCTGCAGCGTGCGCTGTCCTCAGCGCACTGCATTGTGCGCAGCGATCTGTGCATTATCCGCTGAGGACAGCGGACACTACAAACGCGCTAGAGTCATGCAGCCTCAGGGAAAGCGGCAAAGGCTTACCATTTCAACGATTCCCGAAAATACTGGATTGTCTTTTTGATTCCTTCTTCGAAGTCTACGCGTGGTTCCCAGTCAAGAATCTCTTTCGCCCGGGTGATATCCGGTTGACGCACCTTCGGATCGTCCATAGGCAACGGCTTATATTCTATCGTTGATTTTGTGCCGGTGATGCGAATGATCTCGTCGGCAAATTGTTTGATTGTCATCTCACGCGGATTACCCAGATTCACCGGCTCGTGGTAATCGCTCATGGCGAGCTTGAAAATTCCATCGATCAAATCTGACGCATAACAAAATGAGCGCGTTTGCGAGCCATCACCGAAAACACTGAGCGGCTCGCTGCGCAATGCCTGTCCGATAAACGCAGGCACCACGCGACCGTCCCGCAAACGCATTCGCGGCCCGTAAGTATTAAAGATACGCACGATTTTGGTGTCGACCCGGTGATAGCGGTGATATGCCATCGTCATTGCCTCGGCGAAACGTTTCGCTTCATCATACACACCGCGCGGTCCGATCGGGTTAACATTGCCCCAGTAGTCTTCCTTCTGCGGATGCTCAAGCGGGTCGCCGTAGACTTCGGATGTCGATGCGAGAATGAACGCGGCCTTCTTGTCCTTTGCCAGGCCAAGCGTGTTGTGCGTGCCGAGCGCGCCTACTTTCAATGTAGGGATCGGCAGTTCGAGGTAATCGATCGGACTGGCCGGTGACGCGAAATGAAAGACGTAATCGATTCTTTCTTCCGGCACAAAAATGAAATTGGAAACGTTATGCTGAATAAACCGGAAATTCTCATTCCCAGCCAGATGTCCGATGTTCGCGGTCTTGCCGGTAATCAAATTGTCGATGGCAATGACGCGATGGCCTGCGGCCAGTAATCGGTCAGTCAGGTGTGACCCCAAAAAACCGGCTGCGCCGGTCACGACGGAAACTGGTTGGGAATTCTTCGCGCCCATGTGCGGCTTATCTAACGAGTAAGGCGAGGAATTGCGAGCGGGAAATCAGTTGGAATACCGAAGGACGAATGACAAATGACGAAGGAAGTCCCGAATGTTCAAATGACGAAAGGCGGCACACGCAAAGATTACTTTTTGTCATTAGGATTTTCGGCGTTCGTTCAAGATTCGTCATTTCTTCATGGGGTCGAACTTGCACGACGAATTGGTAAATGTTCGCTTTCACTCCAAACGTTGACATCGTACACATAAGTTACATGCGCATTCTCTCCGGCATTCAGGCCAGCGGCGTGCTGCATATCGGCAATTATTTCGGCATGATGCGGCCTGCGATTGCCCTCCAAGCGGAAGGCGAAGCGTTCTATTTCATCGCGGACTATCACGCCCTAACTACCGTGCGCGATCCAAAAACGCTGC
>QHNF01000270.1 GCA_003218345.1 Verrucomicrobiota bacterium
AAAGGAACAAGGTGCGCGCGATCTGGATCCATTATTAAAGATCGGATGCGCTCGATCAGCCGTGGCCGATCGAGCAGTTTGCCGCTCAGCGGACGCACTGAACCGTCAAGAGGTGAAAGCAGGAAAAGCCGCCGCCGCGCATGACTTGAGATGACGCCGGGCAGAAGATCGAGGTAGTAGTCGATGATACTCGGCAGAATCGTTTGCGAAGTAACATAGATCAGCCGGGCCCGGGGCTGGCGCAGCAACAATAACAGAAACAGAAAACGCTCTTCGTACGCCTGCATCACTGCGCCGGAACCGATCGCGTCGATGGACATCGAGGGAACGACAATGATCGTTTGCGGGTCCTGATTAAAATGCTCGATCGATTTCCACACAATTGATCAAATTCATCTTGTGAGGCAGTAAGGAATGAATTCATCGAGAAGAATCGCTCAAAGTTCAACTTCTAACGTTCAATGTTCAATCATCTTCTTCGTAAATCTTGAAGAACGCCGACGACCGCTTCTTACTCGTTGAAATGGAACCCGATCTGGCGTTTCGGCGGTTCAGGTGGTGTCATCAATTCACGGATGGCGTCGAAGACGACTCTGAACTGTGCGTCGTACTTCTTTTCAAGCTTGTCCAGCTTGCGCGCCAGATTAGAGTTGGAGAGAAGCATTTCACGCAACCGGACAAAAGTGCGCATGATCGCAATGTTGACCTGCACGGCGCGTTTGCTCCGAAGTACACTCGAAAGCATCGCGACACCTTGTTCAGTAAAAGCGTAAGGCAGATACTTCGAGTGCTCTCCGCGCTTGCCTGTCGCGAGTTGTGATAGGCGGTGCGGCGCGTCTAAGATCACAATTTGTGATCTTAAAGCTCTTGCTTCGGGCGTGCTGAGTTGAAACATGAAATCCTCGGGAAAGCGGTCCCGGTTGCGCTTGACAGCTTGGTTTAACGTCCTTGTCGGCACGGCATAAAGCTCTGCCAAGTCAAAATCCAGCATCACCTTTTCGCGGCGAATCAAATAAATGCGGCGCTCGACTTGAACGGCCAGAGCATGCTCCTTCATCTGCGCCGGCGGCCAAAAGAATATCCACGATGAGTGCGGCCGCCGCCGATCGCTCGCTTGCCGCCAGGCGCTTCCGTTTCAAACAGCGCCGTGTACAAGTACGAAAAGTTCTCCAGTTTCAGTCGCGGAATTTTCCTGCCGATGAAGTGTTCGATCGCCTGCAACGCGGGCAGTTCCTGGCCACTCGTGAGAGTAAATGCGTCGCCGACATTTTGCGCCCGGCCGGTGCGTCCGATGCGATGCACGTAATCTTCCGGATGCTCGGGCACATCGTAATTAATGACATGACTCACGCCCGCGATATCGAGGCCGCGCGATGCGATGTCGGTTGCCACCATCACTTCGTATTTGCCACTCTTAAATCCTTCGAGCGCTTCGATCCGTTCGCGCTGTGTCCGATTGGAATGCAACACCGCGACGGCATGCTTTCCTTGTTTTAATTGGTGCGCGATGCGATCTGCGCCGTACTTGGTTCGGCAGAAAATCAGCGCGCTGTCGAAGTTCGTCCGCTCGAGCAAAGCCATGAGCAGATCGAATTTTTGTTCGGCGGCCACCGGATAAACTGCATGGGTGACTGTTTCCGCAGGCGAACGGCGTATGCCAATTTCCACTAACTCAGGATCGCGCAAAACCCAGGCCGCCAGACGTTCGATCTCCGGCGGCAGCGTGGCGGAGAAGAGCAGAGTTTGCCTCTGTGTCGAGATTTTCTCAACGATGCGGCGCACGTCCGGCAAAAAACCCATGTCGAGCATGCGATCCACTTCATCGAGCACGAGAATTTTTACATCTTTGAGACTCATCGTGCGCTGCTCGAGCAGATCGAGTAGGCGCCCAGGCGTGGCTACCAAAACATCGACGCCGCGCTTGAGTTCCTCGCGCTGTTTCCCGTAACCGACGCCACCGTGCACAAGAGAGACCCGCAAATCAGTGAAGCGGCCGTAATCGCGAAACGCCGTTTCCACCTGCGCGGCCAGTTCCCGCGTCGGCTCGAGCACCAGACATCGAAAAGCTCCATGCTTTGCCAGCAGCGTCAGAATCGGCAAGGCAAACGCCGCGGTTTTGCCGGTACCCGTCTGCGCGGTGCCGATTAAATCTTTGCCTCCAAGAATAATCGGGAACGCGCGAAGCTGAATCGGCGTTGGCTCGACAAATCCCATTGCCTGCGTCCCACGCACCGCTTCAGGTGAAAGTCCGAAATGATTAAATGACACGCGAGGAAGTTAAGATGCGGATGAAGAGAAGCAATGGCCTCGCGAACATTAAAAAGCTAAAGGGTGCCAGGTTGGAATGACAAAATCCGAATGACGAATGACGAATCAATGACGAACCCCAAATGATGAATAAATTGCCGCGCACATCGAGGCAATAATTTCCTTCGAGCTTTACGTTGAAGTTAAACAGAAGCTGATGGAATTTAAAATAAAGGATAACACAAAATGAAAAAGCAAAAGACCACTACCATCATCACAAATCTCCGCTGGCGCGCGCTTTTCGTCGTCCTGTTGTTTCTCGTTATCCAAATGATGCCTCGCGCGCTGGGACAGCGAGGTCAGCGAGATATCGGCCAGAGAACTTCGGATGTCCAAGCGCCATCGCACCTGGACGGTGGGACTTGGACGGGCATTGATAGCCTCAACACTGCGCGCTTTCTGCATACGGCAACCTTACTGGCCAACGGAAAGGTGCTGGTTGCAGGGGGCCTTGATAACAGTTTCAACGCGACTGCGAGTGCGGAGCTATACGATCCAGCGAGCGGAAGTTGGACAGCCACTGGCAGTCTCAACACCGCGCGTTATGAACACACGGCGACGTTGCTGTCCAACGGAACGGTGCTGGTTGCAGGGGGGAGTGATAGCAGTGGCAATGCTTCGGCGAGCGCAGAACTATATGACCCGGCAAGCAACACCTGGACGGTCACTGGTAGCCTCAACACCGAACGCACTGAGCACACTGCGACTTTGTTACCTAACGGCATGGTGCTGGCTGCAGCTGGAACTGATAGCAGTTTCAATGCTTCCGACAGCGCGGAACTGTATGACCCGGCTAGCGGGACTTGGACAACCACCGGCGACCTCAACACCGCGCGCAATCTGCATACGGCGATCTTGCTGCCCAACGGGATGGTGCTGGTTGCAGAAGGAGCTGATAGCAGCCAAAGTGCTTCTGCGAGCGCAGAACTGTACGACCAGGTAAGCGGGATCTGGACGGACACCGGTAGCCTCAACACCGCGCGTTATGGGCATACGGTGATCTTGCTGTTCAACGGGATGCCGCTGGTTGCAGGGGGATTTGATGACAGCGGTAACGCTTCCGCGAGCGCGGAACTGTACGACTCGGCGAGCGGGACCTGGGTGGCCACTGGTAGCCTCAACACCGGGCGCTCCGGGCATACGGCGACCTTGTTGTCCAGCGGGACAACGCTGGTTGCAGGGGGATTTGATAACAGCGGTACCAGTTCGGTGAGCGCAGAACTGTACGACACGGCGACCGGGACTTGACGATCACAGGTAGCCTCAATGCTGCGCGGGGTCGGCACACAGCGACCTCGCTGTCCAACGGAAACGGAATGGTGCTGGCTGCGGGAGGACTAAATTTTCCCAAAGTTTCCGCAAGCGCGGAACTGTACAGCGGCCCTACACCTACTCCCACACCTACACCTTCTTCCACTCCGACAGCTACACCAACACCTACTGCTACACCTAGAGTAACTCCGAGGCCACGCCCCACTCCGCAGCCTCGCCCAACGCCTCCGCGGTAGCAGATTGGGTAGCGCAAGCGTCTCGCGTGCAAAAGCCAGTCCGGCTCGGACTTTCGGCGCCCTCGCTGAAACGAACTTTCCGAACATCTCGCACCGGGTTCTGAACTTGGACGCACACGAGAAGTCCGCCATAGCGAGGACGCTATGGCCAACACGCGAGACGCGTGCGCTACCCAGAAAGGCGTGATCCTTCCTTGTCATTCACACCTGCCAGCGCGAAGATCGCTCTGTGCCTAGTAGTCCCTGTCAGCGCGACCGGCGGTGGCGCCCTACCAAATCGCCCCGATTTGTTTATAACATGGCTTCTATTACCCTTCCCTGACACGACGGAGTTCATGAAAGAATCCGATCACGAGAATCAGTACGCGCCGCTGAGTTATTACGGCGCACGGCGCGTCGTGTGGCTCGTTTTTCTGCTGATCATCATCTGGTTGGTTCTACGCTCGCTTCAACCTGTGATTTTGCTCTTCGCGCTGGTGTTTCTTCTCGCCATGGTCCTGAACCCGATTGTGGTCTGGCTGCACAAACATCACGTTCCGCGCTTTGCCAGTGTGATCCTGCTGATTCTTGCGCTGGTTGCCGTCACCACGACGATCGTCGTCTTTGCCATCCCGCCACTGGCCAGGCAAAGCCAGGAGTTAATGCACAGCGCGCCCAGGGTCTGGGAAGGCATTCGCACCCGCATCGAATCGCTTACGCAAAATTATCCGGCAGTTCGCGATGCATTGCCGCGCACTGACGAAATGGCGGGAAAAGTCGGCGCGGCCGCAGGAACGATCGGGAACATCCTGCTAAGATCGACAATTGGCTTGGTCGGCGGCGTGGCAAGTGCCGTGTTCGCTATTCTCTTGCTTGTCTTTGTGCTGGCCAACCCTCGGCCGCTCGTGACCGCGTATCTGGCACTGGCGCCCGATCGTTACCGCGAACAAGCGCATCGCACCCTCGCGCGACTCATGCGGCAAATGACCGCCTGGGCGCGCGGCGTCGCCATCAATGGTGTAATTACCGGGCTTTCCATCGGTGCATTGCTTTGGCTGATCGGCGTGCAGCCGGCGCTCATCTTCGGCGTGTTCGCGTTTCTGGGTGAGTTTCTGCCAAACATTGGCGCATTCCTCGTCTCCATTCCCATTTTGCTGGTCGCGCTGAGCCTGGGCGCGACAAAATTCTGGCTCGCGCTCGGCGTGATCGTGCTGGTTTACCAGGTCGAGCTGAACGTTCTTGTGCCGGGCGTGCTGGGCAAAGAGATGCGATTGCATCCGGTCAACATCTTGTTTTTTACGCTGGCGACCGCCGGATTGTTTGGGTTGCTGGGAGTTTTTCTCGCCGTCCCGGCCGCCGCGCTGGTGCAGATCGTGATCGACGAATTTTATTTGCAACCGCGCAAACCCAATTACGCTGCGCTCGATCGCGAAGCCGCTGCGCTGGTGGAAGGGAAAAAGGAAAGACAGTGACTGGCGATCAGTGAACCGTGAACGGTGTTGTAGCCAGCCGTTCTCTTCCTGGCCGACGCCGTGAGGTATGACTTAGTGATCAGTGATCGGTGAGTTTGGTAACTCGTGAGGCAACTCGCGAGTTCCTTGTCTAGGTCGAAGACGTTGTACTCAACGCGTTGGCAAAGTAACTGCGGCTCTGCCGCCTGATATTTGGGCCTTCGGGGATTTAATTGCAGGCCCAAGGGCATGCTCGCGACAAAGCGTCAGAGTTCTGACATCCGATCTCCGGGCCACAAGGCCGCGCTACCCGCCGCCAAACCGCACCGTGACCTGGTTAGAGCAGTTTTGAGTGCCCGCTTGGCAGACCTTGTAGGTGTAGGTGCCCTTGCCGCGCACCCCGATGTGATCGGTGTAGAAACCGGGGATGTTCGGCACAGTGGCAATCAGCACGCCGTTGCGATAAATGTCGATGTTGTTCGAGGTAGCTCCATTCCAAGAGAGGTCCACCGTTTGCTGCCCCTGCACCTTGTAGCCGCGCGCACTGAGCGTGATCTGCCCCGGTGTCGGCGTAGGCGTAGCTGTTGGCGTCGTAGTAGGTGTCGGTGAAGCTGTTGGCGTTGCGGTAGGCGTGACCGTTGGGGTCGCTGTAGCTGTTGGCGTTGGTGTTGGTGTAGGTGTTGGTGTGGGTGTGGGTGTCGTGTCTGTCATGAAAGGCGCCTGGATCGCCACCGAAATAGGCGAGCCGGTCTTGAAGAAGCCTATGTTCGCTGTGCTAGTCGCCGGCGGTGCGCTGGA
>QHNF01000271.1 GCA_003218345.1 Verrucomicrobiota bacterium
GAGAGCGAAACAAGAACTGCGCGCCAATGTAAATTGTCCCCTTTTCATTGGGGGAGAGAGCGATTGGCGTGTTCCAGTTGAACCGCAGCTTTTCTTTGTAATTCGGCCTTGGCTTAATATTGCGAGCTTCGTGCGTGTGGCGGTTCACGCGCGCAATCTCGCCTCCTTGATACTCGGCATAGATATAATCCGCATCAGCCGGATCGGGGAACATCCAAAACCCGTCGCCGTTGTACATATTTTCCCACTGCGCGTTGGTAATGCCGCCGGGATACTGTGATTCGCCCACAAACGAGCTATTGTCCTGCAGACCACCGTAAACACGGTAGGGATCGTTTTCGTCGAGGCTAACGTGATAGAACTGCGACACCGGCAGGTTTTCGCCTTTCCACCATTTGCTGCCACCGTTATATGAGTACCACATCCCCCCGTCGTCTCCGACGAAAACGACCTGGGTGTTAGTTGGATCAATCCACACATCGTGCGCGTCGCCATGTGTTCCTTGAAAACCGCCGACAACCGCAAAACTTTTACCCGCGTCCTCGCTAACAATCAGGGAGCCATCGGGCTTAAAAACAGGCGATCTGGATTTCTTGGATCAACAATGAGATTCGCAAAATAGAACGGGCGCCACACCATCCATTGGCTTTTATCCCGCTTGTCCCAGGTCACGCCAGCATCGTCGGAAACAAAAAGCGCGCTCTCGGGTGATTCGACAAAAGCGTAAATGCGTTTCGCATTCGAAGGCGCGATCGCCACTGCAATCCGGCCATATGGTTTCTTCGGGAAGCCTTTGTTGGCATCAGGCGTAATCTCATTCCACGTGGTGCCGCCATCGGTCGAATGGAACAACCCACTGGCAGATGACGCCGTGGGACTTTCGCCTCCCGAGCGGTACTCCCAGCCTTTGCGCCGAAAATCCCACATCGAGGCGAACATCACGTCCGGATTATTCGGGTCGATCGCAACAGTGGTGCAACCGGTTGAAGCGTTCGGCCCCTTGAGAATTTGCTTCCACATCTTGCCACCATCAGTCGTTTTGTAGAGACCGCGATCCGGCGAATCGCTCCACAACGCGCCGGGTACGCACGCAAAAACTGTGTTGCTGTCTTTTGGGCTGACAGCAATTTTTGCAATACGCTCGGATTTCTCCAGACCGGCGTGCGTCCACGTTTCGCCGCCGTCGGTTGACTTGTAGATTCCGTCGCCAATGGAAACGCTGTTGCGTGTCCACGATTCGCCAGTTCCCACCCAAACGTTTTTGGAATTCTTCGGATCGAGCGCGATCGCGCCGATCGATTGCACGGCCTGTTCATCAAATACCGGGTGATATCGTGTCCCGCCATCGTCAGACTTCCAAACCCCGCCACTGGCTGCACCAACAAACAGCGTGATCTTGCCCGAGGGTTCGCGCGCTCCCGCAATGGCCGAGATGCGCCCGCTCATTCTGGCAGAACCGATGTTGCGCGTGCCAAGTCCGGAAATTGTCGATGAATTGTACGGCGCTTCCTGCGCGTACGCGGCGATCGAGACAAAACAGAATAGCAAAATCCCGCCGGTGATACGGTAGGGCGCGACCGCTGGGGGCGCCGGCGACGGGCGTTTCACAGGACGGAATTGAAACAAACGCATGATAAATTATTTCGCAGTGGGAAAATGAAAGATCGCATCATCAACTGGCACGTTAGCTTCCACCTTATCGATAATGATCCGTTCCTTATCCGGCGCTCCCTTGCGTCCGGACTCGATCGACGTTGGAACGAATACGCCTGCCGCCTTCTCATAGTCACCCAAATCAGTCTCCACCTCTTCATACGCGCCGTGTCTCACCCGCTGTGTCAAAACCCGGATCTCCAGAAAGTGGTCAGGGTCGAGATAGACAAAATTTACGTCTCCGTTTTTCCGCATCACTTTTACCTTGTGCGCGAGTGTCCCCTCGACGTCCTCGGTTCCGAGGTACTCGACTTTGCTTCCTTTCGTCTTCCAATCGACCAATGGCCCATCGATCTCCGCGTCCTCTATCAGCGTTTTAACATCGTCAGCTGACATTCTTTCGGGATCTTTCCGTCCAAAGAACGGTGAGACTTTCCAACCTTCTTTGCCGTCGTATGCCTCGATCTGTGTCATGCCTTGGAGAGAAGATTCGGTGCGCACTTCGTCGGGCCGCTTCTTATTTTGGAGATAAGCCAATTGGATTTGGCCCTGTTGCACCAGCATCTTGCCGCTAAGGCGCAGGGACTGGAGAGCATGCAGCGCTTCCGCGCCACCCTTGGCCTCGACATTCTTGGAAACCAGCTCATCCACCATCGGCTGATTCTTGTCCTGAGCGAATCCCGACGAGACGATGAGCGCAGCAGAGATAAAAGAAATTATGAGACGCGAATACATACAAAGTTTGCGGGACCTATACGAGAAAGCGCACCGATAGGCAAAGGAGATGCCAAAGCAAGCTGTTCGGCAACCTTTTGAATGTATGCTGATTCAACATCGGAGCGATGGTGGCATGAAATGCTTTGATGTTTCGATTGTTTGATTATTCCTCGTTGACGACCCAGCCATCGCGCAGCTGCACAATCCGTTTTCCATAGGACGCATTTTTCTCCGAGTGCGTCACCTGCACGATCGTCATGCCTTCGTCATTTAGCTTTCGAAACAACGCCATGATCTCTTCGCCCTGGCTAGAGTGCAGGTTTCCAGTCGGTTCATCGGCGAGCAGAAGTTTCGGGCCAGCAATAATCGCGCGGGCAACGCCGACCAGCTGCTGTTGTCCGCCAGAGAGCTGACGCGGATACAAATCTTTTTTGCCGACGATTTGGAATCGATCGAGCATGTCGGCCACGAGTGCGGCGCGCTCGCTTTTGGTGTACCGGCGATAGGACAGCGGTATGTCGAGGTTCTCATAAACAGTGAGATCATCGAGCAAGTGATACTGCTGGAACACGAAACCGATCTGCTCGTTCCGCAATGTGGCGCGTTCCTTCGGTTTCAGATGGTGCACCGCGGTGTCGCCGAGAAAATATTCGCCGGTCCAACCGTGATCGTGCATACCGAGAATGTGCAGCAGCGTCGATTTGCCTGCGCCGGATGGCCCCATGATCGAGACGAAGTCGCCTTCTTCAACTTCGAGAGTGACGTCGCGCAAGACATAGAAAAACTTCTCCTTGGCCAAGGGGTAAAAGCGTTCGAGGTTTTTGAGTTTGATCATGGTGAATCAACCGTTGTGCCCAAGCGCGATCATCGGATCAGCGCGACTCGCGCGCAGAGCGGGGATATAACTTGCCAGCAACGCGATCGCAATGAGTGCGAACGTGACAAGAACGAACGTCGCCAGATCGAATGCGTCGACGCCATAAAGCAACGACGAGAGAGCGCGCGTGGAGACGAGGGCGAGA
>QHNF01000272.1 GCA_003218345.1 Verrucomicrobiota bacterium
CCCGCGAATCTCGATGCAATCTTTCGCAATCGGCGCGTGAACGCGGAGTTTTTTGGCGACCTTCGAACCCACTGGAGACAATTCCAGATGCGCGCCACGTTCGCAAATGGGGAGCGCACGCATCCTGCGTGCTTACTGCGGCATCTTGGCGCGCTGTCTCAGAGCGATGCTCACCTGATTTGAGTTCGGCAGGGATGCCGAACTCTGCACGCTGGAGGCGTGCACTCCACAACATAACGTTATTCTTTAAAGCGCGCGGCCAGCGTCTCCCGCTGTTTCTGCAATTCCTGCGGAACGACGTCGCCTAACGAATCGAAAAACATTTTGTGCTGGACGATTTCTTTTTGCCATTCCTCGTGATCGATGCCGAGAAGTTCCGCGACGCATTTGTGGTCGATATCGAGTTCTCCAAGATCGAGATCGTGTGGGCCTGGCAGCCAACCGAGAGGCGATTTGAGTGCGCCGGCACTTCCTTCACAACGATCGATGACCCACTTAAGCACTCGCATGTTTTCGCCAAAGCCTGGCCATAAGAATTTTCCACCTGCGCCTTTGCGGAACCAGTTCACGTTGAAAATCAGCGGCGGATTCGTCAGGCGTCTCCCGATGTCGAGCCAATGTTGGAAATAATCGCCAATATTGTATCCGCAGAATGGCAACATCGCCATCGGATCGCGTCGCACCTGGCCGACAGCTCCGGCAGCCGCTGCGGTTGTTTCTGAAGCCATGGTCGCACCGAGGTAAACGCCGTGGTCCCAATCGAGCGCTTGATAAACCAGCGGAATGGTATCGCTACGGCGTCCCCCGAAAATGATGGCGCTAATCGGCACGCCCTTTCCTCCTTCGACTTCCGAGTCGAGCGCGGGATTGTTGCGCATCGGTGTGGTAAAGCGGCTGTTGGGGTGCGCGGCTTTTTCTTTCGACTCCGGCGTCCAATCGTTCCCGCGCCAATCGATCGCGTGCGCCGGCGGGGGACCATCCTTACCTTCCCACCAGACGTCGCCACCATCGGTGAGTGCGACATTGGTGTAAAGCGAATCGCGCGCGATCGATTTCATCGCGTTTGGGTTCGATTTATAGCTGGTGCCGGGCACCACGCCGAAGTAGCCATTCTCCGGGTTGACCGCGTAAAGCCGTCCGTCGCGAACTTGCATCCAAGCGATGTCGTCGCCGACCGTTGTGATTTTCCAGCCCTCGAAACGCTTCGGTGGAATCAACATCGCAAAATTTGTTTTGCCGCATGCACTGGGGAAGGCCGCGGCCACATAATGTTTTTTTCCTTCGGGCGATTTAACACCGAGGATCAACATGTGCTCTGCCATCCAGCCTTGCTTGCGCGCGAGATAGGAACCGATGCGCAGAGCAAGACATTTTTTGCTAAGCAAAACGTTCCCACCGTATCCGGAACCAACGGAGACGATCGCGTTGTCCTGCGGAAAATGACAGATAAACCGCCGTGCAGGATCGACATCTAACAATGAATGGACTCCGCGGTTCCATTCCGCTTTCGGATCGTTGCCGAGCCGTTCCAGCGCGATCTTGCCCATGCGCGTCATGATTCGCATGCTCAGGACGACGTATATTGAATCCGTGATTTCGAACCCGACTTTCGTTAGAGGCGAATCGGGCGGCCCCATGATGTAAGGCACGACGAACATCGTGCGACCGCGCATCGCGCCCTTCAGCAGCCCGTGTAATTTCGAATATGTCTCTGCCGGTTCCGACCAGTTGTTCGTCGGCCCAGCTTCCTCTTTTGTTGGCGTGCAGATGAATGTGAATCGCTCGACGCGCGCGACGTCGTTCGGATTCGAGCGGTGCAAATAAGAACGCGGAACTTTTTTCTCGTTCAGCTTAATCACCACATTCTGCTTCAACGATTCCGCGATCAGGAATTCGTGCTCGCGCTCGGAGCCATCGCACCAGAAAACGTTTTCCGGGTTTGTCAGTGTTCCGACTTCGTGCACCCAATTGAGCACTGCCTGGTTGTCAGGCTTCGTATCGCCGATTCCATCCGGCGCGAAAACAGCAGGTGCGATGTTTTTCATGAGATGAAGACGTCGATCTTAACCACGAATGAACATGAATAAACACGAATCCGAAGAGGGCGATAAAGTCGCGGGTATTTTCCTTCGTGTCCATTTATTCGTAGCAGTCGGTCGTTTTACTTGCGCAGACACAGTGCGCGGCATTAATTGAAAGCATGTTCGGAGTCACCACCTCCGATGATTATCGCCCGGTTGCGTGGATGGGTCGCTATCCTGTCGACGTCACCACGATGCTTGTCGGGACGCATGTCTTCTGCGCGGTCGTGGTCTGTGTCTTAACCGCGATTCCCGGACTTGCCAGCACGCTGGATTATTTTTATTTCGACAGCGCGCGTATTTGGAACGGAATGCAACTCTGGCGACTCGCTAGCTATGCGTTTGTTCACGCTCCGTCGGGCCTCCTTTGGTTCGCGGTGGAAATGTACATGCTATTTGTGTTCGGCCGCGAAGTGGAGCGCTTTATCGGCCGGCAAGCATACATCGGGCTCTATCTCATTTTGCTGATCGCACCCGCGGCACTGCTCACAATCTGGGGACTCTGGCAGCGGTCCGTTCTCTTCGGTTCACCTGCATTACACTTTGGAATTTTTGTTGCTTTCGCCACCATCTATCCCCGGGTCGAATTGTTTCTCCGGATCATGGCCAAATGG
>QHNF01000273.1 GCA_003218345.1 Verrucomicrobiota bacterium
CAAGTCGCCGCGGCAGCCAACGCTAAAATCAGAAGAATCCAGCGTGCTTCTTTCAAAGTCTTCAAACGCATAGCAGCTGCGCCGATATTAACGACAAGCTCGATTCTGGTTCAATCGGTCGCACGCGGTAACGTAGGAGAAGGAATGGGTCTGCTAGAACCCCGAAAGGAAGATGCGATCCGCAGCAGAAAAGACTGTACACTCGTGTCGCTGTCGCCCTTGGGAACGTTGGAACCAATTAACACGACGTAATTGCGTTCGCGCCACGTGACAAAAAGCTGATTCTCACTGGCGGGACCGCTTTTGCGAACCCGGAAAAAATAAAAAAGCGCGGTCCGCCCATTCGGAAGTGGGATCAGTTTGATGCTCGATAAAATAGGATGTTGCGCGTTCAACTCGTACTGTGCTTGCTGCCGTAGAATCGCTTCATCGTTCGCTGCTACGTCGCCGTTAAACTCAGCTATCGGAAGAGGCATTAGCTGAACAAAACGACTGCCCACCATAAAATATGGATGAGCGACTTCTTCGGGTTTTCCTAAAACATACACTTCATTCCGACGGACCAGATGCACAGAGTGGCCCGGGATAAGCAAGCTAAAGTAGTGTCCCGGCTTGTCGCAAACAACTAGAACACCATCGGCAGATTTGTACGCCGTATACTGAGCCCAGCTTGACGCGCTGCTGGCCGTCAATAGTAACAATGACAATATCAATTTTACATTGAAGCTCGGCACACTCAGAACTTACCCGAAATAGTCGCTCGGGTCACGGCTACTGATTCATTCCCGGGAATTACGGCACAAAACTCCCCGGAGATTCAGCGCGCTTTCGGAGACGGTTTGAGCGCACAGACGGTCACATTTTCCGGTTTGAAAATGGTATGGTCAAGCTGTGACGAAAACGCTGCCAGGAGTATAGTCTCCGTCGTGGCGCATAAATACAACATCTTGGTCCCAACTCGCCTCATCCGCCCAACATCTAGCGTAGCTATGACAAACGTGCCCAACAGATATTAGTTGTTTACCAACACATTTTGGGTATCCTCTTTAGAAGGTCTTTCCGGCCTTAATCTATGCTAAAAGCTCAAGAGGAAATTCCGGTCGAAGAATTGTCTGGCCGCGGATCGACTGGAATTGATGTAACGCAAAAGTACGGTGCCGCTCAAATCGACAAATTGGAAGGCCTCGAGGCGGTTCGGAAGCGGCCTGGAATGTTTATCGGAGATCCTGATGAGAGGGGTTTGCACCATTTGGTTTTTGAGGTGCTGGACAATTCTATCGACGAACATCTCGCCGGGTTTTGTACAAAAATCGAAGTGACTGTTCACGTCGATGGATCGCTGTCCGTGCGGGATAATGGCCGCGGTATTCCCGTGGATATTCACCCAAAATGGAAGATGCCAGCCGTTGAGCTGGTGCTGACAAATTTGCACGCCGGCGGAAAATTTGGACAAGGCGCCTACAAATATTCTGGTGGCCTACATGGCGTGGGCGCCAAATGTACGAACGCGCTTTCGGAATGGTTCAAGGTCGAGGTGTCTCGTGACGGCAAGGTTTATCACATGGCTTTCGCCAAAGGGAAAACGACCGACAAACTCACGGTCATCGGCGAAGTCAAAAACAAAAAGACCACCGGCACGCTCATCACGTTTTTGCCCGACCCGACGATTTTCACCATCACGACGGAGTTCAAATTCGAACGGTTAGCAACGCGTTTGCGCGAGCTGGCATTTCTAAATCCTGGCTTGGATATCACACTTACCGACGAGCGTGCCGACCCAGCGAAGAAAGAGACATTTCTTTACAAACATGGCATCGAAGAATTTGTAAAGCAGCTCGGCGAGAACAAGCAGATCCTGCATCCCAAGCCGATCGTGATCTCGCGACAGCGCGATGAAGTTTTTCTCGATGTTGTCCTGCAGTACAATGACAGCTACAACGACCAGATCTTGCCGTTTGCTAATTCGATTCCGAACCCGGATGGCGGCACGCACCTGACTGGGTTCCGCACCGCGCTCACCAAAGCCGTCAATCAGTACGCGAGATCGAATAATCTTCTCAAAGAAAAGGACCCCTCTATTTCCGGAGATGATGTGCGGGAAGGATTGATTTGTGTGCTGAGCGTCAAGTTGCCCAACCCGCGCTTCGAATCGCAAACCAAAGTGAAGCTCGTGAATACGGAGATCGACGGGGTGGTAAACTCGGTCGTCTACGACGGGCTAATGACTTACTTCGATAAGAGCCCGCCGGTTGCGCGCCGCATTTTCGACAAAGTGCTCACAGCGGCGCGCGCACGAGAAGCGGCCCGAAAAGCCAGGGAGACAATTCGTAAAGGCGCTCTGACTGGCGGCGGGCTGCCTGGAAAATTGGCGGATTGCTCCGAGCGCGACCCGGAATTGACCGAGCTTTACATCGTCGAAGGTGACTCCGCGGGCGGCTCCGCCAAGCAGGGGCGCGACCGGCGTTATCAAGCCATTCTGCCGATTCGAGGCAAGCTTATTAATGTCGAAAAAGCGCGCGAGGACCAGTTTCTTAAAAATACTGAAATCCAGTCGATGATTACGGCCATCGGCGCCGGAATCGGCAAATCGAAAGAGGAAGGCAACGGCAAAGACGAAGGTCGTTTCGATATTACCAAGCTGCGCTATGGGCGGATCATTATCATGACCGATGCGGACGTCGATGGTTCGCACATTCGTACTCTGTTGCTTACGTTCTTTTTCAGGCAGATGACCGAGCTGGTGCGCGCAGGCAGGATTTATATCGCGCAACCGCCGCTTTATCAGATCAAGCGGAAGAAACGCGAAGAATATGTCGACGACGATGCTCGGTTAAACAAAATACTCATCTCGTTGGGTGCTGAGGATGTGCGATTGAAAAATCTTGCCGATGACCAGGAAATCACGGCGACGCAATTGAAGGATATCCTCGAATCGCTAGAGAAACTCGCGAAGTTAAGCGAAGCGGTGCGCCGCCATGGCGGCGATTTCGAGACATATCTCGCCGAGCGGAATTCGAAATCCGGCAAACTTCCAACCTACCTGGTCAAGGTGCGGGAGGGAAACGAGGAAGCCGTGCATTATTTTCACGATGAAAAAGAGGTCCGGCAGTTT
>QHNF01000280.1 GCA_003218345.1 Verrucomicrobiota bacterium
TAAGAAGGCGATGAACGACAATTTATCGGCATCTTTGCGCGGGATTGTTGCGCGTCAATTTGCTCAAATCAAAGAGGCGCACGACCGCATAAAAAACCTCCGCGATACCACCAAGTAGAGCTGATCGAACCATATCCTCTCGAGATGATTGAGAGTTCGTGCAGGCCTAGTGGCGTCGGCCCGAGGATCAGAGCGATCAAAGAATTAGGGTCTAAGCCGGCCGCTCGAGTACCCGACCCGAGAAGTGATCGCCTCTCCCTGTCAGGGAGAGGTCAGGTGAGGGTCGACGGCCATTCGCTACGTCCAAGCGTGCGGCTAGGGGCGAAACACTCTTGGTATGCCAGAAGAAGAACCAATCGAACGGGCGCGCGAAGATGAGCGCGAAGGCAAGGCGCCTTCCACACAAGCAGGCGAATTCGTGCGCGAAGAAATGGAACATATTCGGGAAGGCGAACATGGTGCTCGTTCGCCCGAGCAGGCAATCGCCATCGGTCTATCAAAGGCGCGCAGAGCTGGAGTGAAGCTGCCGCCGCCGAAGCGCGGCAAAGCGCGCACGAAACAGCAGGCCAAGCGCGATCTCGCAAAAGGCCGCACGGGCGGTCGCAAAAAATCTTCGCGCACGCGTGCCCGTGCCACTAAACGCGCGCTCAAACACGAGCCGCGTCGGTCAGCGTCGAAAAAAGCGCTGTCACGACAAGCGAAG
The DNA here is from genome assembly GCA_003218345.1 of Verrucomicrobiota bacterium. Taxonomy (GTDB): domain Bacteria; phylum Verrucomicrobiota; class Verrucomicrobiia; order Chthoniobacterales; family UBA10450; genus Udaeobacter. Next base: position 704 of record QHNF01000280.1, read on the forward strand.
CGGGCAGCGGCTCGACGCTCGCCGCGTTCACGTTCGGACGCAGCAAAGAAAGCTGCGCGTACGCGAAAGCGCCGTCACTAAATTTCGGATGATTCTCTTCTAAGCGAGCTTCGCAAAAAATTTATCACGCAGGAATATCTCTGTGCCCAAGGAAAAGAAACTCCAGCCACCTCAACATCAAGAGCGACGACCTGGCCGTGAACACGAAATGAGGCCGCGGCCGCGAGCCGAAGACGAAAAACATCGCGGTACTGGAAAATTGCGAAACAAAGTGGCCATCATCACCGGCGGAGACAGCGGGATCGGCCGCGCGGTCGCAATTGCCTTTGCGAGAGAGGGCGCGGACGTTTCGGTCGTGTACCTTGAAGAGGAGAAGGACGCGAATGAAACCAGGCGTCTCGTGGAAAAAGAAGGGCACGAATGTTTGTTGATTCGAGGCGATCTCGGTCAGGAAGAGTTCTGTCGAAAAGCTGTCGAGCAAACCGTCAAAGAGTTCGGCAAGCTCGACGTTTTGGTCAACAACGCCGCCGAACAGCATCCGCAGGATTCAATTGAGAAAATCACTGCGAAACAACTCGAACGAACATTTCGCACGAACATCTTCTCAATGTTTTTCATGACGAAAGCGGCGCTGAAACATTTGAAAAAAGGCGCCGCAATAATCAACACAACTTCAGTCACTGCTTACAAGGGGAGCCCGCATCTGCTCGATTACTCTTCCACCAAAGGCGCAATCACAGCTTTTACCCGATCCCTCTCGCAAGCGCTCGCTGATGAAGCCATTCGCGTAAACGGCGTCGCGCCGGGTCCGATCTGGACGCCTCTCATTCCCTCGACGTTTCCTTCGGAAGATGTCGAAAGCTTTGGCTCAGACGTTCCACTCCGTCGACCAGGCCAACCAGAGGAAATTGCGCCCAGCTTCGTGTTCCTTGCTTCCGACGATTCCTCCTACATGACAGGTCAGATCTTGCATCCAAACGGTGGTACCGTCGTGAATGGTTAACCTCGAGTTGGAAGTACGGCCTTAGCTTCATTCTGTGTTACCAAGTCATGACAACGAGAAAACAACGCGCCGCTGCAAAGCGAAACATCAAAAAAGCAGCTAAAGCTGCGCAAAGAAAGAGAACGATTGCGCATTTGCCGAAAAAGACGCGCACCGCGCTTGGCAAAGAAGGAGCCAAGGCCGCACGCAGGAAACGAACGCGTTCAAAGTAGGCTTACAACTGCGATGATGTTCGTCGCTGCTGGCACAATGTTTCTCCTGTAAGGCGATCGCGCCTTATCTCCGGCCGCGTTTTCTTCTCGCTTCCTCGTGCCATGGATTACCTCCATCTCAAGGATTGTACCCATAAGAGCGAACTTCGGGCGCCGAGTGGTCCTAATTTTACCGTCCCAAGATCAACGTGCGTAGATGGAAGTTTCTCTCAGAGATGGAATCTTTAGAGATGAATACACTCTCACAATTGTTCGAGGCATTGCTTGGTTTGGGCGTGGAACCAAAAGAATTAACATTCCTGCAGTGTTCGGTGCGCGGCGTCATTGTGTTCGCACTTACCATCGTGATGGTTCGACTGAGCACGAAACGTTCCCTTGCAGAAAAGAGCGCGTTCGATGCTGTTCTAGTCGTCATCATCGGTTCCATGCTGGCACGTGCTATCAATGGCTCAGCGCCTTTTTTTCCTACGCTCGGCAGCGGATTCGTTCTGGTGTTACTACATCGGCTTTTGGGTCTGGCGGCGTACTATTCACATGCTTTTGGAATCGCAGTGAAAGGAGCGCCTGCGGTGCTCGTAGAGAATGGCAGGTTGCAACACAAAAACATGCTTTGGAACCACATTTCTGAACATGATCTCGAGGAAGATATGCGGCTCGAAGCGAAAACCGAGGATTTGTCGAAGATAAAAGCGGCGCGCGTCGAACGCAGCGGTGACATCAGTTTTATCAAAGTCAGTGAATAGCTCCACCGTCATTGCCGTGGTCGCGGACGTTCCGAAAATTCAGGGTTACGCTATCTTGGAAACGGCCGTTCGGCCGCGCTCATCTCCAACCGCGGTTCGCTCGATTGGCTTTGCTGGCCGCCTAACGGTTCGCTCCCACCGGGAACATAACTTTATCTGGCTCGGCATTGAGAGCAGTGAGCAATTTTGGAATTAAGCGTGTTTTGACCGAGCCGGCCTCGCGAGGCGACACGAGGTAACGCACTATCGCATTGATCCAGGTTACTTCATCCACGCGAAAAATGACTCGCGGATGCGAACGAACTTCAAGCTCATCAACTGGCGTGCGAGCCAGCAACTCGCGGAAAACTTCGACTCGCTTCATCATTTCCTGGCCGAGCTCTTTCTCAACGATCTGCTGCATCGTATCGGCAACAAATTTCAAATCGCTCTGATAAGCGATCTGAAATTTGATC
>QHNF01000305.1 GCA_003218345.1 Verrucomicrobiota bacterium
GCTTTGATAATCTGCTTCTCCGCGCTGTAGAGGTCCTTCAGTTCGTGAATGTAAAGGTCTTTGAGTGTTTCTAGTTTCATATGTGTGGTTTAATGTTGGTGTTGCTCGCACCTGAATTTTTGATTAAGCGACTAGCTCCCAAAATCCTTATGTGCAACCCCGCAGCAGAAAGATCAGGAGCAAAATCGGAATCGGAATTCCGAGAAGCCAAAGTAAAATGTATCCAGTCGCACCCGCTTGCTTAATTCTATCGCTTGAATGCATCTTAGATATCCTTTCTTAAAGTTATTCCTTCGGAATTCTTCGTTGTGCGCAGAAACTTGCTTTGATTGATGACAAGACACAATCGGGCTGGCGGATGATTATCTAATCCGACAAAGTCCTATGGACAGGCGACGGCTACCTCGGCTCACAGATTGCCGTTACCGTGCTCTGATCGAGGTGCGCTGTCGTAGGGCGGTTGTGGTATTACGATTGCGAACCCCACGTCCGGCACTCGTAGCGTGGACCTTGGTGAACTCAGCTCGAAGAGCAACATCTGAAGGAGTAATAACACCTGACAGCGAGCAAGACCAAGTTCCTAGCTAACAAGTAGGACAAGCGTTCTAACGCCTTTTCATGCGACCGCTACCGCGCTTCTGCCGCGCAGGCAACAATGTCGATCTTTGCCGAGATCTTATCAATTTGCGCGACGCGCCTACCGTTCACTTGTGCGATCTTGCTGCGGGCGGTCGTCGAGATCCCGTCCTTTTCGCGGTCTTGGCGCGTAACCCCCGCCGGCCCGCTTTGCGCGACCTAGGCAAGGACTTTTTGAGAGGATGTCTTTTGAGTGCGCTTTTCGAGACTGCTTTGGCGCGTCTAACAGTCTTGCGAACTGGCCGCCGATCAGCCGCGGCTTTTCCCATAAAAGCGCCGATTACTCCGCCAACAACTGCGCCAGTCGGGCCAGCTATGCTGCCGATCGCCGCCCCAGTTACGGCGCCAGCTGTTTGCTTCGGAATTGGGGGAACCTGGATATCTTCGGATGATGGCCGGCTTTTTTTCTTTTCTGGCTTTCGACGGTCAGGCATAAATGGCGGACTCCTTAATATCTTCGATTCGCTACAAAGATATTTCGGATGACAAAGCCGACATAGCCGTAACAAAGTTAAAATGCCTTGTGACACTCATTTGCAAGCGACAACTGACTTCCATTCGAGAAACCCTGTCAACCTTTCGTCGGCACTGACAATGAAACGCTGAGCGTCGCGACGCCGATCAGCAAAGAAGATTCTTCGCTTGTGACAATTGCGCCGGCAACGCCAATTCCTAAAACAGGCCGAGCAATTTGAGCACGATTACGATAACAACAATTACTCCGATTATGTAAAAGATGCTTCTGTTCATGCTGTGACTGATATCAGATTGGGTGTGCGGTGGCCAATCTTTACCGATTATTCACAATCGTGATTCAATTTCTGTAAGGCTTTATGCGAAAATAAAGCCCGCCTCTTTCGCCTGCGCTACTACGCGAGATATGTGACGAAACCAGCCGCTGATGCAGATAAACCTCATTGGCTTGTAATGACGTTGGCGCCGGTGGTATCACCAGCAAGAAAAGTGGCGGGAGTTGCCCCCGCCGCTCGTTAATCCAAGGCGCAATCACCCAGCGCCTTGGCTGTCTCTGTGAAGGCTTATCGTCTGCCGCTTTGCTGAGCGCCTTGTTGGCCGCCCCGCTCTTGGCTGCCACCCCCGTGCTGGCTGCCACCGCTTTGTTTGTCGCGCTCGCGTTCTTGGCTGCCACCGCCTTGTTTGTCACGATCACGCTCTTTGGGGCGATCGCGCTCTTGCCTGCCAGCGCCCTGTTGGCCGCCTTCTTGTCCGGTAGCCGTAGGTTTGATGGGTTCGTTCGGATTGCTTTGTGTTTCCATAGTATTTTTCTTTATTTTAGTTACTGAGTCTACTGATTAGTGTGTGCAGGAGTCTGCTTTGATTGCTAAAACACACAATCGGGACGGCGGATGATCGTCTAATCAGACAAAATCCTATCGCACATGTGACGATCTTCTCGAAGCCTTGATCAGCCCCGGCATTGATCTGATCGTGTCTAAGACTTCCAGTTTCTTTCAGGACCCCAGGCCCTGCGGCTTAGCCCCTCCCGTCCGGCTAACCTGGGACCTCCGTGACTGTTTGCGACCACTTTTCGGGTTGCGTGCGAAGTTAAGGCGATCTGGTAATGGAAATCCAAACCGAAAAGCTAAAGAAACAAGAAAAGGAGCGGGATTTCTTTTGCGTGATAAGCGATGCGTTTCGCGTTTTCGCCCGCCATTCGGCGATCGCCCTCGGTAGCGCGTGGGCTTTTGCCGGAGCTGTGCTCGTCATTCTTGTCTGGATTCTTACCGGACCAACGTTTCATTTTTCCGATACCTGGCAATTGGTGATCAACACCGCCACGACGATCGTCACCTTCCTCATGGTGTTTCTGATCCAGAACACGCAAAACCGGGATGCCAAAGCAGTGCATCTCAAATTGGACGAGCTGATCCGCGCCCTCAAAGGCGCACGCAATGAACTTG
>QHNF01000306.1 GCA_003218345.1 Verrucomicrobiota bacterium
TCACAATCTTTGCGGTCAAACACATCATCGATTCAGGAGTTATTTGATCGTTTCAGTCGGAAGCTTGTCCCAGGCGGCGCAGATATGTAAAGCTATAAATGCCGGTGCTGTGTCCGTCAGCCCAGCGAGGCTGCAGGGCGTATCCGCCGACGATATCGAACCCTGTCAGCTGAAAACTTTTTTCCGTGTAGCTCACATGAGGGCGCGCGATGCGGCCGAGCACATCTGGCTCGCCGCCGCACGCTGCGCAGGGACATGCGCGACGAAGAAGCTCAAGATTGAAGTATGATTCTGTTCCGTCACTCCAAACAATGGCGAGCTCCTCGCCGATTTGCTGAATGTTTTTTGGCTCCAAGCGCACGAGATAACGAGCTTAGCAACGTACCGCGGATAGGAGCAATCCTTTAGCCACAGACGCCGTGGTGAGCGAAGCCGAATCCATGGACACCGATGAAACACAGACATCGACAAGCATTGACTTCAGGATTTTGATGAACCCTTGAAACTCTGTGTCCCATCTGTGGCCTAATTTTTCTGTCGTTTAGACCGTTCGCCGAAAATCGCTGTGCCAACACGCACCAGCGTTGCGCCTTCTTCTACCGCAATTGCGAAATCGTTCGTCATGCCCATCGACAGATGCGGCAGATTGACCTCGAATTCTTTTTCCAGCGCATCGCGCAGCTGGCAAAGATCGATAAAATATTTTCGCGAGGCTTCAGCCTCAGGCGCCAGTGGGGGAATGCACATCAACCCTTCGACTGATAATCGCGGCAGCGCGAGCAGCGATTTCATTTGCTCGCGCAACGTGTCCGGCGCAAAACCAAACTTGCTACCCTCGCCTGCGACATTCACTTCCAAGAAGACACGCGGATGCAGCCCTTCTTCTTCGGCAATGCGATTGATCTCTTGCGCGAGCACAAACGAATCGACGCTGTGAATCAGTTCGAACAGCGGCAGCGCATGCCGGATCTTGTTTTTCTGGAGGTGCCCGACGAAATGCCAGCGCAGGTTCGACGGTAATTCCGGAATCTTTACTCGCGCTTCCTGGACACGACTTTCACCAAACAATTTTTGCCCGGCTTCAATTGCTTCGCGTACTCTCTCGGCGGGATGAGTCTTCGTAATTGCGACCAACTCGATGTCCTCAGCCGCTCGACCGGCTTTCGCCGCCGCCTGGATTTTCAGCGATCTCGGCCATGCAGAATTGTAGGGCAGAGCATGCCCTGAGCGCCAGTCGAATGGGCGCTTCGCCTGCGAATTCATTTGTTTCGACAAGCGATGCGCTTGCCCTACAGTCAACTCGCGAACACCGCGACCCCATTAAAATCGGCCGGTTGCTGGCAGAAAATCAGCAAATCCCATTATTATTTGCTGGTAAATCGCTCAGGAATTGGGCAGGACACGTTGACCATGAAACGTTACTCGCTTCTTCTCGGATTCCTCATCGGAACAATCTGTTCCACTCTGTCTGCTCAAGATAAAGTCGATATGCAATCCAACGCGACTGTCCTTAGCATCCTGTAGAGCAGCACCGGCAAAACAGTCGAATTGCGCCTGCAAGCGGGCGAAAAAATCGGGGACAAGGTCGAACAAGTTACCGATAATGTCGTCCATCTTTCGCATTTGACCGGCGCAGAATTTTTCGACGCTTTCGTTAATGCGAAAGACATTTCAGCAGTCGTGATTCGAACGGGCGGTAAATAATAGCCTTCGCTCGCCCGCAGCCAGTCAAACGCAGCGCACTCGAAAGTCGTGCGCCCGGTTTGCGGCAAATTGCAATTCGGGTCGCGGCCGGCGGACTGTCATCAGCAGTTGTATTCAGCGGCCGATCAAAAACGTGATCTCATCGAGCAGCTCGAACCATGGATGTTTGGATTGACACCCTGCCCGCGCGATCAAAATACTGCCGCATGAAGCTCACCAAAAATATCGGCATGTTGCTCCTTGCCATCTATCTGATCATCGATGGCCTTTTAGGGTTCGGCTTACATCTCGGAGCATTTATTTTCCTGTTGTACTTGGTGGCACTGGCGGCCGGTATTTTTATTCTCATCGGCAAATAGCGCGCTCTGGGGTCTTTAATAAAGGGTTTGGCCAATTAAGCGAGCAGTTCTATCATTTGTTTTGCCAGTTTCGGCCCAATTCCAGCTTCTTCGTGTTTGAAATAGACAAAGGCGTCTTGCCAGCTTGGTTTTTGCTCGCGAACGAATTCGGCCCAGCGTTGAACATCAGCTTTCTCGTAGTCTTCGCGCCGTAATCGGAGGTAGCCGTAATCAGCAGTAGAAATCTTTGGCGTCTTGAGCTTTTCAGTGTCCGCGATACAGAGCGCAGCATTTCGCGCCCGCAGCGTTTCGAAGACCTCATCGTCGAACCATGATTCGTGGCGGAACTCGAACGCGACGCGCAATCCTCCGGGCAGTCCATTGATAAAATCGCCGAGCACGAGAGTATCCTTCTTGAAATTCGGCGGTAGTTGAAAAAGAACCGGTCCCAATTTCTTGCCGAGTCCTGAGACAACATCGTAAAAATATCGCAGCGTGTCTGCGCAATCGCGGAGCTTGGCAAAATGCGTGATCTTTTGCGGGGCCTTAAGCCCAAAGCAAAAAGTCTTCGGCGTCAGTTGATTCCAATTGTCGATCGTCTTTGCAGCGGGAATCCGGTGAAAAGTATAATTAATTTCGGTGGTTAAAAACCGGTCGGCGTAAAACGGCAACATTTGAGCAGTCGGCAAGTCTTCCGGATAAAAGTTTCCTTTCCACTCAGGATACTGGAAGCCCGATGTGCCGACCCAGATTTTCATACATGCGGTCTAACCGAAAAATCGATCCGGTGAAAGCAGGCTTCAAGCGCCGTTACAAAGTTTCTAAACATCCGCGCTGCAAGTTGCATACGAATCCAATGTGGCGGCGAGTTCTTCGCCGGGCCCAATATCAAACCGGCGGAGAGGAAGTTTATCGCCGCGCAAACTAAACAAGAAAGGGAAACATGAAAAAAATGCTCTTGAGCATTGCGTTAGCAGGTGTGGCACCATTTGCGTGGGGACAGGTTTCAGAGACTACAACCACGACGACCACAACTGAAGGCAACGGGACAATCACGGAGTACACTCCGGGGAGTGCGATCGTACTCAGGGAAACCAGTGGTCCGCGGCGTTATCGCTTCGGCAAAACCGTTACTTATGTGACTCGGAGCGGCAAAGTCCTGGATGAAGACACCGTGAGAACCAGGGTCAAAGTGGGTGTCCCTGTTCGCGTCCACTATGTGGGAACAGGCGACAGCATGATGGTTGATCGGGTGATCCTCGACGAGGATTAAGATCTAAATTCTTTTGTCTCCATCGCGCCTTTCTGTTCCGCCTGCTGGCGGAACAGTAAAGGCGCGTTTGGTTTCAAGTCAGCAGCGCCTGATAGCTCTTGCGCAAACCGTCTCTCGATCCTTACGTCCAAGCATGATCTTTAGACACGGCGTGCGGCCGTCTTTCAGAGTGGCGACATACATGCCTTCAAAGAGCATGAAAAACTTTTTTAAACGTCCACAGCCGAGGCCGCATCCGAATCTAATGTAGCGGCGTGTTCTTTGGGCCCGCTCGATTCAAACGGGAAAAGAGAACGCTTATCACGGGCCGCAACTCAACTAAGAAGGGGGAAATGATGAAGAAGATGCTCTTGAGCATAGCCTTGGCAGTCGTAACGTCGTTGGCGTGGGGGCAGACTCTACGGCAGCCGCTTATGAAACAGGAACAGGTGCCGCAGCAGCCGCCACCACGGAACACTACCACCACAACAACCACGACTGCAGGCAGCGGGACAATCACGGAGTACGCTCCGGGGAGTGCAATCGTCCTGAGGGAAAGCAGCGGACCAGTCCGCTATCGCTTCGGCAAGACGGTCACTTATGTGACTCGAAGCGGCAGGGTGCTTGACGAAAACACGGTTAGAACGAGGATCAGAGTCGGCGTTCCCGTCCGCGTTCACTATGTTGGAACCGGCGAGAACAGGGTGGTTGATCGTGTGATTCTCGAACAAGATTAATATTTAAGCTCGTTTGTCTCCATCGCGCTTTTCTGTTCTGCCTGCTGGCGGAACAGTAAAGGCGCGTTTTGTTTTAACTCAGCAGGACCAATAGCTCTTGCGCGAACCGACCTAAGGCGTGCCAAGGGCCCGGATTTCCCCGGTTATTTCTATAACAACCATGTAACCTTCGAT
>QHNF01000307.1 GCA_003218345.1 Verrucomicrobiota bacterium
CTTGGCGATCTCGCTTTGGATGGCGAAAACATCGGCCAGATCGCGATCGTAGGTTTGTGCCCAGAGATGCGCGTCGTTCCGGGCATCGATTAACTGCGCGTTGACGCGCACGCGATTTCCCGAGCGCTGAACGCTTCCTTCTACTACGTTCGCGACTCCCAGTTGCTGCGCGATCTCGCGCAGATTGCGTGCAACACCACTCTTATACTGCAACACGGAGGTGCGGCTGATAACTTTGAGATCAGCAATCTTTGCCAGGTCCGTTAGGATTTCGTCCTGCACCCCATCGGTGAAGTAAGCATTGGCTTTGTCTTCACTTCGGTTTTCAAACGGGAGCACCGCGATCGATTTTTCGTTGATGACAGACTTTGACTCGTTAGGCGCAGCGCTGGACACAAGCGCAGCCTCGCGCCTGGGAGTGAGCACGAACTTGTCGAAGGCAAAATAGCCAAGCGCCAAAACCAGGACCACGATGATCATGCGGTCCATCCGTCGCCCGGTCTGCGGAGTGATCGATCGCTCAGACGCCACATCGTCCTCGCGCTTCACGCCCTGCGGCGTTAATTCGAAAACCCAGCTAAAGATCACCGCGGGAACGAACCCGATCGCTAGCAAAACAACGATCATGCGGGGAAGCCACTCGGGTGCCCCGAACATTGGCAACACTGTCCCCGCCACTTGCACGACCAGCCATGCGCCGACGAGATAGAGTCCGGTCATGCGGATGACATTGCGCCGCTTCAGCTCGGCGAAGAGGTTGCGCGGATTCATCCTTCTTCTACTTGGCCGGTTCCTTTGGGGCGAGCGAAGTGACGATTTTTTCGAACCGCGGATCGCCGCGTAGCGGATCCCACCAGGGCAGCAGTTTCAGTCGGCCGTAACTGAGAAAGCCGGGCAGACGTGCCGCCTGCGCCAGATGTTCCAGGGCAAGGTCCTTCTCACCGACCCATGCGGCGACGATGGCCGAATACTCGATCATGGCCGCTCCGCTGCTAGCATCCTTCGTCACCGGCATCAGCTCGACGGCATGCCGGATTTCGCGCAGCGCCTCCTCCTTTCGACCGAGCCCGGCATCAATCAAGGCAAGGATGCAAACTGCCGGACCATAATCGGGCTGCGCCTGCACGATCTTCTCCTGCTCTGCGCGAACGGCGGCGAAAGCTGAGTGCGCTTTGTTTTCGTCTTTCATCATGCGCGCGAGCAGCCCGCGGCCGAAAGCGGCGCTGAACAGCGTGCGAGCATCGCCGAACGTGGCGTCACCAAGCGCGGTCAGTGCCATTTCTGCCCCCGCTCCATCCCGTTCTGCCAAAGCGCAGATAAACCATACATCGGCGACACTCTGGGTCGCCTCCGGGTTTTTACTGCGTATCTCATCGATCGTTTGGCGCAAGGGTCGGGTGTCAGCTTTCCAGTCGAGCAAAGCGCGCGCTCGCGTTGCCTTGGTCTCAGGATCATCTGGCTTGATTGATAATACACGGTCCTCAGTGGCAATTTCCTCAGCATAGTGGCGGAGGATCTGGTAGCTAATTGCGAGCTGCTGAAGAGTGGAGAAGTTTCGCGGGTCCAATTCCACCGCCCGCTGGAGGTTGCGCAGCCCTTCTTCGTGCTGGCCTCGCCGGCGCGCAATGTAGCCCGTGAATTCAAATATTCGCGGATCGTTCGGCAACGTTCGCCGCGCGATCTCCAGCTCAGCCAGCGCTCTATCATAGTCGAGGTATCCACGATAGAGGTGTTGGGCGCGGGCGAGATGCGCTTCGCCGGCATCAGGCCGCAGCCGGAACGCCGCTTCGACCGCGGCCCCGGCCAGGGCACGCCGCTCAGGAGTATGATCGACACCTAGGGAATAAAGCGTGTCATGTGCATAGGCGAGCTGGCATTGCGCAGCGAAAAAGGAGGGATCACGTGCCAGGGCCTGGTTGAGCAGTTCGACTCCTTGCCGCAAGTTCTGCGCAAAAATCGCACTGAAGCCAACGTTAAGAATGAGATCCTTCGCTCGGCTGTAGAGTTCAAAAGCAGCGACGTCTGTGGTTGGGCGTTGCTCGATCGCACTTTTCTCGGCGGGGGAGAGCTTCGCCTGCAACTGGTCGGCGATGCCTTTGGCAATGTCGCTCTGGATGGCGAAGACGTCGGCCAGATCGCGATCATAGGTCTGCGCCCAGAGGTGCACGTCGTTGCGGGCGTCGATCAGTTGCGCGATCACGCGCACTTTGTTTGCCGCCCGCTGGACGCTGCCTTCGACCACATGCGCCACGCCCAGCTGTTGAGCAATCTCGCGCAGGTTGCGCTGCGCTCCCGCCTTGTATTGCATCACCGAAGTACGGCTGATCACGCGCAGGTCGGCGACCTTGGACAAGTGGCTCAAAATCTCATCCTGCACGCCATTCGTGAAGAACGCGTTTTCCGGATCGCGGCTCAAATTCTCGAAAGGAAGAACCGCGATCGATTTTGCGTTAATGACAAACTTTGATTCGTTAGGCACGGCGCTGGACACAAGCGCAGCCTCGCGTCTGGGCGTGAGCACGAATTTGTCGAACGCAAAATAGCCAAGCGCCAAGACCAGCACCACGATGATCATGCGGTCCATCCGTCGCCCGGTCTTTGGAGTGATCGATCGCTCAGGCGCCACATCTTCGTCGCGCTTCAGGCCCTGCGGCGTTAGTTCGAAAACCCAGCTAAAGATCATCGCGGGAACGAACCCGATCGCCAGCAAAACAACGATGGTGCGGGGAAGCCACTCGGGTGCCCCGAACATTGGCAGCACTGTCCCCGCCACTTGCACGACCAGCCATGCACCGACGAGATAGAGTCCCGCCATGCGAAGGACGTTGCGCCGTTTCAGTTCAGAGAAGAAGTTGACTGACTCGCGTCCCCGCTCATCAACCCTCGCGGGCTTGCCCGTCGATGTCTCTCGGCTCCCGCCGGTTCCATTGTCGATCTTCATTGTTTCGAGCCAAAAACTTTTTGGACCAGCGCCTGAAAGCGCGGCTCGTTGCGCACACTATCGTAAATCGGGTCAACCTTCAGATACCAACAGGCGCTCTCCTGGTCCTCGTACGATTTTTCCAGCCAATCCAAAGCTTTCTCCTTTTCGCCAAGTCCCAGGTGGATGTCAGCGAACGCTGTCGTACTGACGTATTGCCGTTTTGCCATCTGTTCGAGTTCGCGCAAGATCTGCTTGGCTTTCGGTCGATCTCCAGAAATGGCATAAGCGTAGCCGAGGAGTCCTTGATACCACGCGCCGGTCACCACTATTTTACTTCGTTGAAATTCCGCGATTGCTCCTGCCGTGTCACCTTTCCACAGGAGGCAGCAGCCTAACAAATGGCGGGCGAGCGTCGAAGCGGGATCCAGTTCCAGCGTCTTTTTGATTTGGACAA
>QHNF01000308.1 GCA_003218345.1 Verrucomicrobiota bacterium
TCGCTGATTCGCCACGCCGCCTCGAAATCACCACGGCGCATATACTGCCGCCACATATCTGCTAATCCATCGGCCATCCCAAAGAGGATCGCCGTTAGCCGAAGCGGTGGATCGACAAAACTACTGTCGCGCGAATTCGGCCCGGAGTTTTTCCTTCTTCGCTTCGCAGTCCTCCTGTAATCGCCGGATTTCTGACGCAAGTTGCTTTTCCAGCGATTCAGCTTCCTCAAATTTGCTAGCGGTTTGCGCCTTGCGAATCTCGTTTTTGAGAAACAGCTCTTTCTCGGCGATCTTCGCCCGGTAAACGGAATCGACTTCCGCGATTTCCTTTTTCTGCTCTTCAGTGAGTGAAATAGATGGTGACGCTTTCTCCAGCCGTTCCATCGCCAGTTCGTAAGCTGATTTCATCGTCGATCCTGGTTCGTGATCGTATTCGTCTTCTTAATCGTAATCGACGCATTGCATGTCGGAAATCAATTCCTAAGTTAATTTCTCGATGCATTCACGCATTCAACTCCTCAGTCTGGATTTCGACGGCACACTCGTTTCGCGCGTTGGCGAACCGGCGCTCGACGAGCGATGCATGGAACTGATTCGCGCATTGCAGGAAGGCGGTGCGGTTTGGGCAATTAATACTGGTCGCTCTGTCGATCTGCTCGAATCCGGTCTTGCTGATTTCTCATTCCCGATCCGTCCCGATTTTATCCTCACAACTGAGCGTGAAGTTTTCCGGCCCGGGCAAAATGGGGACAAATGGGAAGCATTCGGCGATTGGAACGAGCGCTGTGCGCGCGACCACGCCGAATTGTTTTCCTCCGCGAAATCAGTCCTCGCCGAAGTGATCGACTTCATAACACAAGAAACGAAAGCGCGCCTACTTTACCATTCCGAAGGTCTCGAAGGTCTCGTCGCGGAAAATGACGAGGAAATGAACCGCATTACCGAGTTTATCGAGCGGGCGAGAGCAGGACACCCGAAGCTGGATTATCAACGCAACACAGTTTATCTGCGTTTTTGTCACGCCGATTATCACAAAGGGGCGGCGCTAGCTGAGCTAGCGCGGTTAATCGAAGTTCCGCGCAATAACATCTTCGCGGCGGGCGATCATCACAACGATATCTCGATGTTAGATGGAAAAGTTGCTGCGATGCCGTCTTGTCCGGCCAATGCAATCCAGGAAGTGAAAGCCGCTGTTCGCGCGGCTGGCGGTTATGTCGCCGCGAAGGAACACGGCGCCGGGGTTCGCGAAGCATTGCTGCATTTTGCGAATGGCGATCAGTGAAGCGTTGAACTTGTTGCCATGGCGCTGTGTCGCCGTGCGCATAGATTGCGTGCGGGACGCCTCGACACAGCGAGGCGGCTACAACAACTATTTAACTTCCGCCGTAGCCAGCGCCAGCGGCGCATCAGCCTGAATTTTTCCGGCAAAGCGATTGGTCATGTAAGTCAACAGCAGGACCCAAAAAGTAAGCGCCAGCCCGAACAGCGGAAATTGAAGCGCGAGGGGCAACGAGTAGATGATTGCCATCAATGGAATCCAGACTGCCCATGTGGCGAACAAGGTCGGAATGATCTTGTCGCGGTAATGTTTCCACGTGAAAAGATCGCGAATCGGCTGCAGCGAGATACCGCTGTTTTTCCATTCGTAGGTGAGGACCCCAAACGGCGCGGCAAAAAGGGGATTGTAGCCAAACTGGTCGACACAAATTTTTGCTGCGAGCCAGCTCGTATGTCCTTCTGCAGCGTCGAATAGATCGACCAGTGTGCCATCGAATCCCCAAACCGGCACGGTAAAGGCCAGATTGCGCAGATTCCGCAAGCTGGGTCGACCTCGTTGAAAGAAAAGAACCAAGAACAACTCGGGAATAAGCGCCCCCGCTGCAACGGACGCGGCGATGACAAAGAGAACGCCGTGTGTGCGTTTTAGCTCGGCAAACTGCGAAAGCGCCGAAAATGCCGTGTCACTTGTGTAATAAGCGGGTAGCAGCGCCAGCATGAACGCCTGAATAATCAACGCCGGCAACGCGTTTGCGCGCGCGGCTTCCCAACCGAGAGCGAGAGGCGTCCACTTTGTTTGCATCGCCGCAGATACTTCGTGGCATCATCTGGCGATCAAGCAGAAATTTGTCCGCCACAGAACGGACTCGCTGCAGCCAGCTCGTATATCCTTCTGCAGCGTCGAATCACCAGTGCACGCTTCCGCTGGACCCGGCTGGACCTGGGGAAAAGGTTCCCTGGTCAGGAATTTTCTCACCCGGTACTGTGCCTCCGCTTTGCGAACTGGACTCCTCGATGGTCGCTTCGTCGTGCGAGGCACAAGCGGAAACCAGGAATGCCATCGCGAAAAGCAAAACGGCGTACGATGCAAAACGCGAGATCATCGGGACGAACCTAACCACAGGCATATTTGATGCAAGCCGCGGCATCCGGTAGGTTTGGGCGTGAAGAACGCCGGCAAAATCGATATCAAATCTCTCCTGATTAGTGAGCTTCAAGAGGAGCTTTGCGACCTGGCCCAACCCTCCTATCGCGCTGGTCAAGTTACCGAATGGCTTTACAAGAAGCGTGTCGATGCAATCGATAAAATGACCAATCTGCCGCAATCGGTCCGCACAGGGCTTACAGGGAAATTTTCCCTTAGCAACATGGACATTGTGCGCGTGCTTGGAGTAGTCGATACCACGCGGAAGTTTCTCTTTCGGTTGGCCGACGGAAATTTGATCGAGTCGGTTTTGATTCCGGCGTCGCCGGCGCTTTATGGAGAAAAATCCGATCGCCGAACCGTTTGCGTCTCGACCCAGGTCGGCTGCGCTTACGGCTGCAAATTTTGCGCAAGCGGTTTGGAAGGTTTTTCTCGTAATCTGCGCGCAAATGAAATCGTCGATCAGATCATCGCGATTGAGCGCGCGACAAATGAAAAGATCGACAACGTGGTTTTTATGGGGATGGGCGAGCCGCTCGCGAACTTCGAGAACGTGCTGCGTGCGATTCGGATTGTTAACGCGCCATGGGGTCTCGCGATTGGCGCGCGACGGATTACTGTTTCCACCAGTGGCCTTGCGCCCCAGATTCGCAAGCTGGCCGGGGAACCGCTGCAAATTCGTCTCGCTATTTCTTTGCACGGCGCGACCAACGACGTACGCAATCAGATCATGCCAATCAATCGCCGTTACAACCTCGAGAAATTACTCTCAGCTTGCGACTATTATGTTGCTCGTAGCAAGCAACGGCTCACTTTCGAATACATCTTGATCGCTGATGTGAATGATTCTGACCAGCAGGCACGTCTTCTTTCCGGCCACGCACGCCGGCTCGCGGCAAAAGTGAATTTGATTCCATATAACGCCGTTTCCGGTCTGCCTTGGGCGCGCCCTTCAGCAAACCGTCAGGA
This sequence comes from Verrucomicrobiota bacterium, assembly GCA_003218345.1. Taxonomy (GTDB): domain Bacteria; phylum Verrucomicrobiota; class Verrucomicrobiia; order Chthoniobacterales; family UBA10450; genus Udaeobacter. The sequence continues at coordinate 3,392 of QHNF01000308.1, forward strand.
AAAATTTTTGGCGACGTTGCGGGCGGAAGGCGTTCCAGCGACCTTGCGTCGCGAGAAAGGCCACGACATCGAGGCTGCGTGTGGACAGCTGAGATTGCAAACGAAACAGGCAGCGCACGCCTGAGGTCGCTTCTTTCCTGAGACCCAAGCTCGCCATGCGACGAGTCCATCCAATTGGCGCACCGGAGGCATGCGCTACTATTTCTTTGCGTGCACGAGGAAGCTCGCGTTTAGTCCGGTATGGCCGGCTATGAGGGTAAGCCCGAAGGCATGTGGGACGAGTACGAGTGGGAGCGTTTTCTCCAGCAACAGGACGGCAAGACTGAGAAGTACATGAAATTGCTGGAAACGTACCTTGATGATCCCGAACGCGACGAGATCATCGCCCGCGAAATGGGCTGGACGCAGTTGTTGGACGCGAAGGATTGGAGCGCGGAGGTCGATGCGCTGCTGGACGAGGACGCGAAGGAAGAAGACGATCCCGACATCGACAAATCAGCCAGATCGGCAGAGAGCTTCGAGGAGCATGACCTGTATCGCGCTGCGTTTGCCCTGACCATCTGGATCGATCAACTGTTCGATCAAAACGCCTCCCTCCAGAACGAAGCGGCAGCAATTAAATTAGCCACACACGCTGCGCTGGCCAGCGCCAAGCTGGCAGCGGCTTTGAGCGGCGATAATCTCGATGAAATCGGGATGACGATCGCCTATTTGAAGCGAGCGTTGAAGGCAATCACGATTTCGATGGATGCGGCGGCGCAACTCCGAAAGCAGTCGAAACTGATCACCCCGTCGCAATATGCAGTCCTGCAGCAACGACTCTTTCAAGTGCGGGACGGCATCATTACCCTGATGGGCGAATATCGCGGCGAGTGGCGTCGCCGGTTCGGCTCGGGAGATTTTCAGCGTTGAATGAAATAAGGCCGGCTCGCGTCCAACCATGCAAACGGAAGCGACTCTGGCTCAGGCCGATGTGTCGGAAGCGGACTTGGTGAGACGATGCCAGGCCGGTGACACCGAAGCATTTGGCGAGCTGGTAACTCGCTACCGAGCACGAGTATTCAGCATGATTTATAACATGGTCCATAGCGAGCAGGATGCCTGGGATCTGGCTCAAGACAGCTTCCTTAAAGCATGGAAATCGATTAAGCGCTTTCGCTGGCGCTCGTCATTTTACACTTGGATTTATCGGATAGTCATGAATGTGACGATCGATTGGCTGCGCAAAAAGCAAGTTAAAGGCGGAGGTGCTGAGTTCGATGATGCTATCCAGTTAAAGGAAGTTGATCCGGCGTCCAAAACCGTTCCGAAAACGGATGCGTTGCCCTATGAGACAATGGAACGGAGCGAGATTCGCGCCCGGATCGACAAAGCAATTACCCAACTCTCGCCCGAACAGCGCGCCGTTATTTTGATGAAAGAGATCGAAGAGATGCAATATCGCGAAATCGCAGAAGCGCTCGGCTGCTCAATCGGCACGGTGATGTCGCGCCTGTTTTATGCGCGCAAGAAATTGCAAAATTTGCTGAGAGACGTTTATGAAAACATTTGAGGAAAACTGGACAGCATGGCTGGATGGGCAGCTCACTGGGCGAGAACTATCGGAA